>NZ_CBAICG010000037.1:0-33936 GCF_964715405.1 Solirhodobacter sp.
CCGGGGGGCAGAAGGCCCCCCGGCGCCGCCGGTCAACCGTCGTAGCCGGTGCGTTTTCGATATCCCTGTTTCCCAGCCTTTCCAATGCCTTGCGCGCCGACCCTCAGCGCGCGTCCGGATCGGCCATCAGCACCAGCGCCGCCGGGTCGTAGGCCAGTCGCACCTCGGCGCCGATCTCCAGCGCGTCGGCGCCGAAGGTGTTGGTCTCGACGATCGACAGCGGCGCCTCCAGCCCCGCGACGTCGACCGACAGGCTGGTCGTCTCGCCGAAGTAGGCCCGGTTCGCGACCTGCCCCGTCAACTCGTGTTCGGCGCGTTCGTCGTCCCACAGAACGCGCAGCCGTTCCGGCCGGATGCCCACCGTCGCGCGCCCGCCGCTGGCCATGAAGCCGGGCGGCTTGGGCAGGGCAGCGGTGCCGAAATGCTCGGTTTCCACCGTCAACACCGCGCCGGTCTCCGCCGTGATGCGGCCCGACAGGAAGTTCATTCCGCCCAGGAAATCGGCCACCTTGCGGCTGATCGGGCGCTGGTAGATCTCCATCGGCGTGGCCACCTGCGCGATCCGCCCGCCGAACATCACCGCGATCCGATCGCTGAGCGCCAGTGCCTCGTACTGGTCGTGCGTCACCAGCACGAAGGTGATGCCCACGCTTTGCTGCAACGTGCGCAATTCGGTCTGCATCTCCTCGCGCAGCTTCTTGTCGAGCGCCGAGAGCGGCTCGTCCAGCAACAGCACCTTGGGCCGCATCACCAGCGCGCGGGCCAGCGCCACGCGCTGCCGCTGACCGCCCGAAAGCTCGTTGCCCTTGCGGGCGCCAAAGCCGGGAAGGCGCACCATTTCAAGGGCTTCACCCACCCGCCGCGTTTCCTCGGTGCGCCCCAGCCGCAGCCGTTTCAGCCCGTAGGCGACGTTTTCCGCCACGTTCAGGTGCGGAAAGATCGCGTAGGACTGGAACACCATGTTGGTCGGCCGCTGGTTCGCGCGCAGATCGGTGCAGTCCGCCCCGTCGATGGCAATCGTTCCCGCCGTCGGCGTGTCGAGCCCGGCGAGCAGGCGCAGCAGCGTGGTCTTGCCGCAGCCCGAGGGGCCCAGCAGCGAGAAGAATTCGCCCGCCGCGACGTCAAGGGTGATCTGGTCGAGCGCGCGGAACGATCCGAAGTGCCGGGAAACGTTGCGAATTTCGATCATCGGTCTGGCATCAGGCATGCGGCCCCCCTCGCGCCGTCACGCGCTTTTCGGCGCGGCGGCGCACAATCTCGGCAATGGTCAGCAGGGTCACCGAGGCGGCCATCATCAGGCTGCCCAAAGCCAGCACCTCGGGCAGCTTGGCGGCAAAGCGCAACTGGCCCCAGATGTAGACGGGCAGCGTCGTCTCGGTCCCCGACAGGAAGAAGGCGAGCAGGAATTCATCCAGCGAGATGGTGAAGCTGACCAGGAGGCTCGACAGAATCGCCGGCGCCACCACCGGCAGCGTGACGCGCCGGAAGGTGCCGATCGCGGTTTCGCCGAGGTCGAGCGAGGCTTCCTCCAGACTGCGGTCGAAGCCCTCGAACCCGGCGATCAGCACCGACATCGAATAGGGCAGGCAGAACACGATCTGACCGAGGGTCACCGTCAGCAGCGACAACTGAATGCCGATCTGCAACAGCACCAGCAGCATCGACACCGCCACGATGATCTCGGGCAGGAACAGCGGCGCCATGATCAGCCCAGTCGCGGGCTTCTGGCCGGGGAAGGTGTAGCGCGTGATCGCGCGCGCCGCGCAGATCGCGAGCACAGTGGAGGCGACCGAGACCGCGAGCCCCACCAGCAGGCTGTTCCACGCCGCACCGAGCATCACCTGGTTTTCGAAAAGCTGGCCATACCAACGGGTCGTGAAGCCCTTCAGCGGAAAGGCCGCGACTGCGGCAGTGTTGAAGGAAAACACCGGCAACAGCAGGATCGGGAAATAGAGGAACACCATGAAGGCGCCAAGATAGACCGGCAGCCACCGGATGCGGGACAGCAGCCTCATCGCCGCAGCCCCCGCACCAGCAGCCGCAGCGCCAGCACCATCAGACCCGCCGCCGAGGCGACCAGAACCATCGTGGTCACCGACAGCGCCGCCCCCAGCGGCCAGTTCATCGCGCGGCCGAAGTTCACCTCGATCGCCGAGGCGATCATCACTCCCTCGGCGCCACCGACGAGTTTGGGCGTGACGTAGTCGCCGACTGTCGGGATCATCACGATCAGGACGGCCGAGGTGACGCCCGGCAGCGACAACGGCAGCACGATCCGGGTAAGCGAGCGAAACAGCCCGTCGCCCAGATCCTGCCCGGCCTCGATCAGCGAACGGTCGATCTTTTCCAGCGAGACGAAGATCGGCAGGATCGCGAAGGCAACCCAACTGTGCACCAGCGTGATGATCACCGCATTGGCGTTGTAGAGCAGCGACGCGATGGGGGCGTGGATCACGCCCAGCCACAGCAGCAGGCTGTTGAGCACCCCGTTGTAGCCCAGCACCAGTTTCCAGGACATCACGCGCAACAGGTAGCTGGTCAGGAACGGCACGGTGATCAGGAAGAGCCACAGGTTCTTGTTCCGCCCGCCGTGGAACGAGATGTACCAGGCCACCGGATAGGCCATCGCCACGGTCGTCACGCTGACCGTCAGCGAAATCCAGAGCGAGCGCAGGAAGAGGTCGCGATAGATCGGCTGGGTCAGCGCGGCGCGGTAATTGTCGAGCCGGAAGCCGTGGTCGACGGTCAGGAAGCTTTGCTTCCAGAAGCTGAACAGGATGATGATGATGACCGGCAATACCAGCATCGCCATCGCGTACAGCAGCGTCGGCGAGATCAGGGCAAGGCCGCGGGCCGCCTCGGACCCGGTCCAGCGGCGCGCCCGCCCGATCACCGCGCGGCCCTCGGGCGGGGCGCTGGTGGGCAGGGAAACGCGGTGGCGAGGGGCCCGATCATGGTGTGAGGGTTGCGCGCATTTGCCGCGAAAGCAAGTGGAAATTCGCGTTTTGCTGATTGAACCGCCATTCAATGTTGGTATGATTAGATAATGGAATTCATGCGTTTGATCAGCGCGAATTGTGGATCGAGGATAGTGGAGAAAGAAAATGACGGCGACCCTTCGGCCGACCCCCGCCAGCCCCGGCGCGATGCAGGAACTGCGCGAGCGCCTGGGCCAGCACCTGGTGCAGCCCTGGCCCACGGCGGGCAAGATCGGCGCCGAGTCGATGGGGGCGGTCGGCGACGGTGATGGCATCTACATCCTGCACGAGGACGGCCGTCGGCTGATCGACGGCCCGGCAGGCATGTGGTGCGTGAACTCGGGCCACCGCAACGCGGCGCTGGCCGACGCGATGCGCGATCAGGCGATGTCGCTCAGCTATGCCTCGCCCTGGTACACCACCACGACGCCCGCGCTGGAACTGGCCGCGCGGCTGGCGGGCCATGCGCCGGGCGATCTGGATCAGGTGTTCCTGACCACCGGCGGCACCTCGGCGGTGGAAACCGCGCTGCGCTTCATGTTCTTTCTGAACAACGTGAAGGGGCGGCCCGAGAAGAAGATGATCGTCACGCGCGAGCGGGCCTATCATGGCGCCAGCTACCTGTCCGGCTCGCTGAACGGGCGGCCGCGCGATCGCGACTGGATGGATTCGGCGGACGATCTGGTGATCCGCCTGTCGTGCCCCGATCCGTTCCGGCGCCCGGTGGGGATGACCGTCGCGGCGTTCACCGACCATCTGGTGGAAGAGTTCTGCGCCGCCATCGCCACGCACGGCGCCGCGCGCATCGGCGCCTTCATCGGTGAACCGATCCAGGCCTCGGGCGGGGTCGTGGTGCCGCCGCCGGGCTACCTGCAGCGGATGCGCGCGCTGTGCCGCGAGAACGACATCCTGTTCATCGCCGACGAGGTGGTGACGGCCTTCGGGCGGCTGGGCCATGTCTTTGCCTCGGGCGAGGTGTTCGGGCTGGACCCCGACATGATCACCTTCGCCAAGGGCGTGACCTCGGGCTACTTCCCGTTGGGCGGCGTGATGATGTCGGCGGCGATGCTTGCAGACCTGCGCCGGTCCAACCACCCGGAGGCGACGTTCTCGCACGGGCTGACCTATTCCAGCCATCCGATCGGCTGCGCCGTGGCGCTGAAGAATCTTGACCTGCTGGAAGGCGGCATGCTGGCGCAGGTGCAGGCGAACGCCGGTTACTTCCAGACCGCGCTGAAGACGCTGGAGGCGCATGATCTGGTCGGCGAGGTGCGCGGCATGGGGCTGATGGCCTGCATCGAATGCGTCGCCGACAAGCAAAGCCGCAATCCGCTGGCGCTGGATCTGGAGGTCGGCAAGCGGATCGACGCGCATTGCCAGGAACGCGGGCTGCTGGTGCGCCCGCTGATCCAGATGTGCGTGATGTCGCCGCCGCTGGTGATCACCCGGCCGCAGATCGACACGATGGTGGCGATCCTGGACGAGGCGATCCGCGCGACGATGGACGATCTGGCGCGCGACGGGTTGTGGCAGGGGTAGCGCAGGAGCGGGGGTTTCACACCCCCGCACCCCGTGGGATACTTGAGAACGGAAGATGGGGGCGGCGCGGTTTCAGCGCATTGCGGCGTTGACCTCTGAGAGCCGATCTTCGCCGGGGTTCTCGTCCAGCGTCATCACCGGCAGCAGGCGGCGCAGGTGGTCGTGGTGGCTGCGCACGCCGTATTCCAGATCGGACAGGTAGAAGCCCGCGAAAGCCTCTGACGTCATCGCCTCGTTCGACCATTCCTGCAATTGCACATCCTCGGCCTGGGTATCGCGGTCGATCCGCATGGCGAGGTAGCGCGCGAGGCGTTGCGCACGGGTTTCGTCGGGGTAGCGGTAGACGGCGCCGCGCAGCAGGGTCTGGCCGACCGCGACGGGGAATTCCTGATAGAACTGCATCGTCTCGGGCGTGACGGCGATCACCGCATTCGGGAACAGGCCCCAGTAGACCCAGGCGTGGCGGTGGCTTTCGGGCAGGCGGGCATTCTCGGGCGCGATGCGGACGTAGTTCTTCACGCTCCAGCGCCGTGTGGCCGCGGGGTTCCAGGTGGCGAAGCTGCGGCTGAGGCCGGCGACGAAGGGCTCGTCGAAATAGGTGGAGCCGTAGAGGTCTTGCAGCGCCGGGTGGGCCATCGCGACGTGGTAACCCTCGTTGTCGACGTCGCGGACGGATTTCCAGTTCACCGCCGATCCCTGGGTCCAGACCCCGCTGGCGGGCGTCATCGTTTCCATTTCGTAGGGCGCCATTTCGGCGGCGAAGGGGGCCATGAGCTCGGCCACCGCAGGCTGCGGGCCGGGGCGGAAGCGCAGGAAGATCAGGCCCATCCAGATCTCGGTCTCGATCCGGGCAAGGCCGAATTCGGTCTTGTCCATCGGCGGGAAACTGCGGGGCTGGGCCGGGCCGCGCAGGGTGCCGTCGAGGTTGTAGACCCAGCCGTGGAACGGGCAGACCAGCGCGCCCGCGCAATGGCCGCGGTCCCTGGCAACAAGGCGCGAGCCGCGGTGGCGGCAGATATTGTGGAACGCCTGCACCGTGCCATCCTGCCCGCGCAGGACCAGCGCGCGTTCCCCCAGGATGTCGAGGGCGAGGTAGTCGCCGGGGTTGGGCAGGTCAGAGACGTGGCAGGCGATCTGCCAATGGGTACGGAACAGCTCGGCCTTTTCCAGCTCCAGCAGGGCCGGGGAATGGTAACACCAGCCCGGCAACCCGCGCCGGTCCCAGTCGTTCGGGATGCAGATGTCGCGGGCGGCGGCGGTCATGGCGGGCTCCTTTGTTGAATGTTCATTCAACAAGAGCACATTTTATCGTTTTTTGGAATACCACTTGGGGAGTGCTGAATTGGAAAGGGCCGCGAGTATCCTCGCGGCCCTCGTCGTGGTGCGGTGCGCGGCTTCAGGCGGTTTCCGCCTCGGCCAGCGTCGGGTAATCGGTATAGCCCTTGGCGCCGCCGCCGTAGTAGGTGGCGCGGTCGCCCTCGGCCAGGGGCGCGTCGGCCTTCAGCCGTTCGACCAGATCGGGGTTGGCGATGAAGGCTCTGCCGAAGGCCACCGCATCCGCCGCGCCGCTGTCCACGGCGGCAAGCGCCGCTGCGCGGGTGTAGCCGTTGTTGGCGATGTAATTGCCTTCGTAGAGCGCGCGCAGGGCGGCCATCCTGGCATCGGTTTCCGCGTCGCGCGTGCCGCCGGTGGCGCCTTCGACCATGTGCAGGTAGGCGAGGTGGAAGCGGTTCAACCCCTTGATGACATGGCTGAACACCGCGACCGGATCACTGTCGGCGATGCCGTTCGAGGGCGACAGCGGGCTGAGGCGGATGCCGGTGCGGTCGGCGCCGATGGCGGCGGTGACGGCCTCCACCACCTCGAACAGGAAGCGGGCACGGTTCGCGATCGAGCCGCCGTAGGCGTCGGTGCGATGGTTCGCGCCGTCGCGCAGGAACTGGTCGATCAGGTAGCCATTGGCGGCGTGAATCTCGACCCCGTCAAAGCCCGCCGCGCGGGCGTTCTTCGCGGCCTGCGCATAGGCGGCGACGATCCGCGGAATTTCCTCCGGCGTCAGGGCGCGCGGCTCCGACGTCGGAACAAAGCTTTTGCCGTCAAAGGTTTGCGACTTTGCCGCGATGGCCGACGGGGCAACCGGCGCGACCCCGCCGGGTTGCAGCGAGGTGTGCGAGATGCGGCCCACATGCCACATCTGCAGCACGATCCGCCCGCCTTTGGCATGGACGGCGGCGGTGACTTTCTTCCAGCCCGCGATCTGGGCCGGGCTGTAGATACCCGGCGTCCAGGCATAGCCCTTGCCTTCGGGCATGATCTGGCTGGCTTCGGTGATCAGAAGGCCGGCAGAGGCGCGCTGGGCGTAGTAATCGGCGGCAAGATCGGAGGGCACGTCCCCCTCGGGGGTGGCGCGGTTGCGGGTCAGCGGCGCCATCACGACGCGGTTGGCAAGCGCAAGGGCGCCGAACGTCACCGGGGTGAACAGTTTCTGGATGGTCATGTCTCGTCCTTTGTCTTTATCCTCAATGGCTTGCGCCAGAGGCTCGGCCGGGGATCAAGCCCGTGCCACGTCTAAATTGAACCGTTCGGTTCGGTTTTCAAGCCCTGTCGGTTCAGATTGCCGCGATTGCCTCGGCCAGCAGGTCGCGCACCTGCCCGGCCAGCGTCTTGAGCGTGGGGTTGGGGATCGCCTGCATCGAGGCGACCGGGTCGATCGCCGAAACCTCGGTGCCGCCCTCGACCTCGCGCAGGACCACGTTGCACGGCAGCATGGCCCCCACGCGGGGCTCCAACCCGATGGCGATAAAAGCCATTTTCGGGTTGCAGGCGCCGAGGATGCGGTAGCCCGGCATGTCTTCGCCAAGCTTCTCACGCATCGTCGCGGCAACGTCGATCTCGGTCAGAACCCCGAATCCGTGCGCTTTCAGCGCATCGCGGGTGCGGGCCTCGACATTGGCGAGGGTGGCGGGAATCAGGCGGGTGAAGGTGTAGGGCATCTGGGGCCTCCGTGATCTGTGCGTGGCAGGGAACTGCCGGAACGCGGGGTGCAAGGGGCTGGAAAGGCGGGAAAAACCGCATACCGATTTCGCACCGATTTCGCACCGCAAATGCACCGACGTTGGGTGAGGATTGCACCAGTGCTTGCCGCGCGCCCTGACCTGCATCAAGGTCGGGGCGACACGGTCCTGTGAGACTGGACGAAACGGCAGGGGAGACGGCGATGCGTTTGGCGATCATCACGGCGGGGCTGGGGCTGGCGGCACTGGTCGGAGCCTGTGCGGTGCAGCCGCAGGCGGACGGCAAGGCGTTGTTCCACGACTATTGCGCGGGGTGCCACGGCGACAGCGGCATCGGCAACGGCCCGGCGGCGATGGGTCTGGCGCGCAAGCCAGCCAACCTGACCCAGATCGCGGCAAAGAACGGCGGCGTGTTCCCGCGCATCCGGGTGATGAGCTGGATCGACGGTTTCACCCGCGCGGGCAAGCATGGCGGCCAGGTGATGCCGGTGTTCGACCCGCTGCTGACCGGGCCGAACGTGCTGATCGACACCGGCAAGGGCGTGATGACCCCGACGCCGATCCAGTTGGTGGCGCTGTCGGACTATGTGGAGTCGCTGCAACAGAAGTAGGTCGGCGTCTTGTGCGCGATGCCGGGGATTGGACCGGCGCGCGGGCTCTGCTAGGCAGGGCGCATGGCGACCGTGATCCGTTCTCGTCTGCTCGGCCTTGTGCTCGTGCTGGTGCTCGGGCTGGGGTCGGTTTTTTCGGTTGCCGCCGCGCGGATGCCGACGCTGGACGATCTCGCCGTGGCGCGCTTCGTCGCGGTGGGGGGCACCGCCGACGATCTGTGCGGCAAGACCGCGCCGCGCAACCTGCTGGACGAGTTGCACAATCTTTGCCAGCCCGCGGGCCCGCCGATGCTGGAAGCGACGCCGGGCCACCTGCCGGTGGTCACGCTGCGCATGTCGCGGCTGGCGCGCAGCCTTGCGGGGCCCGAGGTGCCGCGGGTCGTCACGCTGACCGGCCCGGCGATCCGGGCGCCCCCCGCCACGGCCTGAGCCGCAATCCGCGCCTGGCGATGCCGCCGGGGCGCTGACGCCTGCCGCAGAGTTGCGGCCGACCCATCCTGCACCCAATCCGAACCGCCCATCGTGGCGGCGTTCTTCCTCAACCGCCGGACAAGGTCCGGCAGAAAGACCTGACCATGAAAACCGCTCTGATCCTTGCCGCCGGCCTTGCGATGATCGCCCCGGCCGCCTTTGCCCATGCCCACCTGACCGCCGAGATGCCCGCCGACAAGGCGACCGTCGCGGCGCCCGCCGACCTGATGCTGACCTTTTCCGAGGATGTGTCACTGAAGTTCACCGGGGTGACAGTGACCGGGCCCGACCAGAAAGAGGTGACGCAGGGCGCCGCGTCGCTATCGCAGGCCGATACGGTGCTGACGGTGCCGCTGACCGGCACGCTGGCGGCGGGCACCTACACGGTGGCCTGGCACGCCCTGTCGGTGGACGGGCACAAGACGCACGGCACCTACAGCTTTACCGTGAAGTAAGCCGATGGACCGGGCGCTGATCCTGATCCGGTTCCTGCACTTCGGGGCGGCGATGCTGCTTTGGGGCGGGGCGGCATTCGGCGGCGCCCGGTCCGGGTCGCGGGTGGTCTGGGGGCTTCTGGCCCTCACCTCCGTGGCCTGGCTGATGCTGGAGGCGGGGATGGCGGGCGACGGCTGGGCCGACGCGGTGGACCCCGGCACGATATGGGCACTGGTCAGCGCGACCGCCGTGGGGCGGGCCTGGGCGGTGCATCTGGCGCTGGTGGCGGCGCTGGGGCTGGCGCTGATGCGCGGGCGCGGGGTGACGGTGGCCGCCGGTCTGGCGCTGGCGAGCCTCGCGCTGGTCGGCCATGCCGCGATGCAGGAGGGCGCCGAGGGCGTGCTGCATCGCCTGAACGCCGCGCTGCACCTGCTGGCGGCGGGGGTCTGGCTGGGCGGGTTGCCGCCGCTGTTCGCGACCCTTGCGCGGATGCGGCAGGGCGAGGGCGCGCTTGCGCCGCAACTGATGCGCTATTCGCGCCTTGGCCACTGGGCGGTGGCGGCGGTGATCGTGACGGGGGCCGTGAATACGGCGCTGGTGCTGGGGCGGGTGCCGGGCTGCGGCTCGCCCTATCAGGCGCTGCTGGTGCTGAAGATCGCGCTGGTGGCGGGGATGGTGGGGCTGGCGCTGGTCAACCGCTATGTCTTCGTGCCGCGCCTGAAGACGGCAGACAGCCCCGCCGCGCTGCGGGCGATTGCGCGCGGCACGCTGGCAGAGATTGCGCTGGGAATGGCCGTTCTCGCGCTTGTGAGCGCATTTGCCACATTTGATCCGGTCTGAGCCGCCCGACTTGACCTGCATCAGGGACGGGCGACTTCGAATCCCCCACCTTCGGGGCCGACAGAGGAGGCGCGGATGTTCGAGGTGCGGTTGCATGGCCGGGGTGGCCAGGGCGTGGTGACGGCGGCCGAGATGCTGTCGGTCGCGGCCTTCGACGAGGGGCGGCATGCGCAGGCGTTTCCGTCGTTCGGGTCCGAACGGATGGGGGCGCCGGTCGCCAGTTTCTGCCGGATCGCCGAGGCCGAGATCAGGCTGCGCGAGCCGATCATCGAGCCCGACGCGCTGATCATTCAGGATCCGACGCTGTTCCACTCGGTCGATGTCTTTGCCGGGCTGAAGGCGGATGGCTACCTGCTGATCAACTCCACCCGGACGCCCGCCGAACTGGGCCTGACGGCGATCGTGGACCGGCTGCCTGCGGGCCATGTGCGCTGTCTGCCCGCCAGCGAGATCGCGGTGCGCCATTTCGGCAAGCCGCTGCCCAACGCCGTGCTGCTGGGCGGGTTCGCGGCGATGACCGGGGTCGTGTCGCTGGACGCCGTGCTGAAGGCGATCCGCGAGCGGTTCGCGGGCAAGCTGGGCGAAGCGAACGTGGCGGCGGCGGAGGAGGCCTATGCGGCGGTGAAGGAGGCGGCGACATGCTGAGACAGATCGAAGGATCGCAGGGGATCGCCGAGGCGGTGGCGCTGTGCCGCCCGCAGGTGGTCTGCGCCTATCCGATCACGCCGCAGACCCACATCGTCGAAGGCGTCGGCGCGATGGTGAAGGACGGGCGGCTGACGAATTGCGAATTCATCAACGTGGAGTCGGAGTTTGCCGCGATGTCGGTGGCGATCGGCGCCGCCGCGGGCGGCGCGCGGGCCTACACGGCGACCGCCAGTCAGGGCCTGCTGTTCATGGCGGAAGCGGTCTACAACGCGGCCGGGCTGGGCTTGCCGATCGTGATGACGGTGGGCAACCGGGCGATCGGCGCGCCGATCAACATCTGGAACGACCATTCCGATGCGATGGCGTTGAAGGATGCGGGCTGGATCCAGCTTTACGCCGAGACCAACCAGGAAGCCGCCGACCTGCACATCATCGCCTTCCGGCTGGCTGAGGAGCTGAGCTGCCCGGTGATGGTCTGCGTCGATGGCTTCATCCTGACCCATGCCTTCGAGCGCATCGACACGCCGACGCAAGCACAGGTGGATGCCTTCCTGCCGCCCTTCGATCCGGTCCAGATGCTGGACCCCGATCACCCCTATTCCATCGGCGCGATGGTGGGGCCGGAGGCGTTCACCGAGGTGCGCTATCTGGCGCACCACAAGCAGGTGGAGGCGCTGGACGTGATCCCGCGGATCGCCGCCGAGTTTCAGGCGGTGTTCGGGCGCGAGGCCGGCGGGCTGTTGCGGTCTTACAAGACCGAGGGGGCCGAGACGGTGCTGGTCGCGCTCGGGTCCATCAACGGCACGATCAAGGATGTGGTGGATGCCGAGCGGGCCAAGGGGGTCAGCGTCGGGTCGGTCTGCATCGGCTCGTTCCGGCCATTCCCGCTGGCTGAATTGCACGACGCGCTGGCCGGGGCCAAGCGGGTGGTGTGCATCGAAAAGAGCCTCGCCCCCGGATTGGGCGGGATGCTGGCGTCGAACGTGCGGATGGCGCTGCGCGGCCTTGCCACGCCGGTGCTGACAGTGATCGCCGGTCTGGGCGGACGACCGATCACGCGGACCGGGCTGACCGGGATCATCGCGGCGGCCGCGCAGGACGCGCTGGACGACGTGACGTTCCTCGACCTCAACCATGCGGCGGTGGAGGCGCAACTGACGCGGGCGGCGCGGCACCGGGACTCCGGGCCGATCGCGGAAAATCTTCTCAAGGCGCTGAACCCCGGCCTTGTCCGCCGGGTCTCGCCGCGCACGGAGGCCGGGCAATGACCGACGAGACGGTTCAGAAGGTGCATTTCTACCAGACCGGCACCCATACCGTGGGCAACCGGTTGATGGATGCGGAAACGCGATCCATGCAGGCCTCGCCCGACCGGTCCAATGCGATCACCTCGGGGCATCGCGCCTGTCAGGGCTGCGGCGAGGCGCTGGGCGCGCGCTATGCGCTCGACGCTGCGATGCGGGCGACGGGCGGGCGGATGGTGGCGGTGAACGCCACCGGCTGCCTGGAGGTCTTCACGACGCCCTACCCGGAGACAAGCTGGCAGATCGCCTGGCTGCATTCGCTGTTTGGCAATGCGCCCGCAGTGGCAACCGGCGTGGCGGCGGCGATGCGGATGCGCGGCAAGACCGATGTGCGGGTGGTGGCGCAGGGCGGCGATGGCGGCACGACCGATATCGGCTTTGGCTGCCTGTCGGGCATGTTCGAGCGCAACGATGACGTGCTTTACATCTGCTACGACAACGAGGCCTACATGAACACCGGGGTGCAGCGATCGTCGGCGACCCCGCCGGCGGCGCGGACGGCAACGACGCAGGCGATCGGCCCGCATCCGGGCAACGTCTTCGGCACCGGCAAGAACATGCCGCGCATCGCGATGGCGCACAACATTCCCTACGTCGCAACCGCCAGCGTCGCCGACCTGCATGACCTTGAGGCGAAGGTGGCCCGCGCGATGTCGATCGGCGGGGCGCGCTACATCCACATCTTCGTGCCCTGCCCGCTAGGCTGGGGGTCGGCCGCGCATGACACGATCAAGTTGGCGCGGCTGGCGGTGGAAAGCGGGCTCTTTCCGCTGTTCGAGGCCGAACATGGCGAGGTGACGGCGGTGAAGAAGATCCGCCGACAGGTGCCGGTCGAGGATTACCTGCGCCCGCAGGGCCGGTTCCGCCACCTGTTCCGCGAGGGCCACGAGGATCACGCCACCATCGCCGCGATCCAGGCGATGGCCGACGCCAATATCCGCCGCTACGGGCTGGTTCAGGAGGCCGAGGCATGACCGACCACACGCTGCCCTTTGCCATCACGCTTGATCCGGGGACGAGCAAGCTCAACCACACCGGATCGTGGCGGTCGGAACGGCCGGTCTATGTCGACCGGCTGCCGCCCTGCAACGCAACCTGCCCGGCGGGTGAGAACATCCAGGACTGGCTGTTCCATGCCGAAAGCGGCGACTATGCCGCCGCCTGGCAGGCGCTGATGCGCGACAACCCGATGCCCGCGGTGATGGGGCGGGTCTGCTATCACACCTGCGAAACCGCCTGCAACCGGGGCAAGCTGGACGAGGCGGTCAGCATCCATTCGGTCGAGCGGTTCCTGGGCGATTACGCGGTGGAGCACGGGCTGGTGCCGGTGGTCGATGCACCGCCCTCGGGCAAGCGGGTGCTGGTGATCGGGGCGGGGCCGTCGGGGCTGTCGGCGGCCTATCACCTGACGCGGCTGGGTCACGCGGTCACCATCCGCGAGGCGGGGCCGCTGGCGGGCGGCATGATGCGCTTTGGCATCCCGAAATACCGGCTGCCGCGCGATGTGCTGGATGCCGAGATCGCGCGCATTCTGGCGCTGGGCGTGACGCTGGAACTGAACACGCCGGTCGCGGATATCGAGGCCGCCTTTGCCGAAGGCTTCGATGCGGTCTTCACCGCGGTCGGCGCGCATCTGGCGAAACGGACCGAGATTCCGGCCCATGCGGCCGGGCGCATCCTGGATGCGGTGACGCTGCTCAAGCAGGTCGAACTGGGCGAGGCGCCGCAACTGGGGCGGCGGGTGATCGTCTATGGCGGCGGCAACACCGCGATGGACGTCGCCCGCACGGTGCGCCGGATGGGGGCGGAAGAGGCGATGATCGTCTACCGTCGTTCGCGCAAGGAGATGCCCGCGCATGAATTCGAGGCCGCCGAGGCCGAGGAGGAAGGCGTGCTGATCCACTGGCTGCGCACCATCAAGGGCATCGAGGGCGCCAGCGTCACCGTCGAAAAGATGGTGGTGGACGCCGACGGCCGCCCGCAGCCGACCGGCGAAACCGAGGTGCTGGAGGCCGACACCCTGATCCTGGCGCTGGGGCAGGACGTGGACACCACCTTTCTGACCCGCGTGGCGGGGGTGGCGATCGCGCGCGACGGTGTTGTCAGCGTCGATGCGCGGATGATGACCGGGCGGCCGGGGCTGTTCGCGGGCGGTGACATGGTGCCGGCCGAGCGCACGGTGACGGTGGCGATCGGCCACGGCAAGAAGGCCGCGCGCAACATCGACGCCTGGCTGCGCGGCGAAACGCTGGCGCCGGAGCCGAAGCATGAACTGGCCGGGTTCGAGAACCTGAACACCTGGTATTACGACGACGCGCCGCGCACGGTGCAGGCGCAGCTTTCGGTGATCCGCCGCCAGACCAGCTTTGACGAGGTGGTGGAGGGGTTGACCGAGGACACCGCGCTTTACGAAGCGCGGCGCTGCCTGAGTTGCGGCAACTGCTTTGAATGCGACAACTGCTTCGGCGTCTGCCCCGACAACGCGGTGATCAAGCTCGGCCCCGGCAACCGCTTCAAGATCGACTATGATTACTGCAAGGGTTGCGGGATTTGCGCGGCCGAATGCCCCTGCGGCGCCATCCGCATGGAGCCGGAGGTGGATTGAGGCGCGACGGAAGCCCGCCGCAGCCCCGTTTGAAAGTGCACCATGCCTGAAAATCCCCGCCAAAATCTCCGCCGCGCGCCCGATGTGAACCTGCCGCCGCCCCTGATCGAGACCGTGGGCCTGTCACGCGATTTCGACCGCCGGACGGTGGTCGATGCCGTGACCTTTCAGGTTCAAGACCGCGAGATCTTCGGCCTGATCGGCCCGAACGGGGCCGGTAAATCCACCCTGATCAAGATGCTGACCACGCTGCTGCCGCCCAGCCGCGGCACCGCGCGGGTGGCGGGCGCAGATGTGCAGCGCCATCCGCGGGCCGTGCGGCGCAAGATCGGCTATGTGCCGCAGCTTCTGTCGGCCGACGGGGCGCTGACGGGGTATGAGAACCTGCTGCTGTCGGCGCGGCTTTACCTAATCCCGCGCGCGGAACGCGAGGGCCGCATCCGCGAGGCGCTGGAGATGACCGGGCTGACCGAGGCGGCGGGCCGCCCGGCGCAGCACTACTCGGGCGGGATGCTGCGGCGGCTGGAGATTGCGCAAAGCACGCTGCACCGCCCCGCCGTCTTGATCATGGACGAGCCGACCGTGGGCCTTGACCCGGTGGCGCGGCGCACTGTCTGGGACCATGTGCGCGACCTGCGCGACCGCTTCGGCACCACGATCCTGATCACCACCCACGCGATGGAGGAGGCCGACATGCTGTGCGACCGGATCGGCATCCTGCATCAGGGCAAGTTGGAGCGTGTCGGCACACCCGCCGAACTGAAGGCGACGGTGGGGCCTGAGGCAACGCTGGATGACGTGTTCGCCGCGGTCGCCGGGCATGATGTCGATTTCGGCGGCGATTTCCGCGATATCCGCCGCACCCGCAGGAGCCTTGCCGAACATGGCTGACATCCTTTCCTGCGCGCAGGACTACGGCACCGAGGTTTACGCCGTGGCCGATGCCGAGATTCGCAAGCTGCGCCGCGACCCGAGCGAGATTCTGACCCGCGCGATCCAGCCCGCGATCTGGCTGGTGCTGTTCGGCGGCGTGATGGCGCGGGTGCGCGGCATCAATACCGGCGGCGGCAGCTACATGGATTTCCTCGCCCCCGGCATTCTGGCGCAAAGCGTGCTGTTCGCGGCGATCTTCTACGGCATCGCGGCGATCTGGGAACGCGATCTGGGCGTGCTGCACCGCTACATGGTCAGCCCCGCGCCACGTTCGGCGCTGGTGCTGGGCAAGGGCGTTTCTTCGGCGGTGCGGGGGCTGACGCAGGCGGTGGTGGTCTATGTGCTGGCGCTGGTGATGGGGATCGGGATCGACCTCCATCCCTTGAACCTGATCGCCGTCGCGGCGCTGATCGCGCTGGGCTCGGCGCTGTTTTCCACCTTTTCGCTGATCATCGCCTGCATCGTGAAAACGCGCGAGCGATTCATGGGCATCGGGCAGGTGCTGACGATGCCGATCTTCTTCGCGTCGAACGCGATCTATCCGATCGACATCATGCCGCCCTGGCTGAAGGTGATCTCGCGCGCCAACCCGCTGAGCTATGAGGTGGACGGGCTGCGCGCGCTGATGCTGAAGGATCAGCAAAGCGCCTTCGGTCTTGGAACGGATGCCACGGTGCTGATCATCATCCTTGTCGGGATGGTGGCGATCGCGACCCGGCTTTATCCGCGCATGACCGAGTAGGCTGCACTTTCGGGTCCGCCGCTTGACCCACGTCAAGGCGGCATGTCGTCTCTGCCGCTAGGGTCTGCTCAACGCGGAAACCTGGACCTGGGAGGCCCTGCACATGACGATAAACGTGATCTGGTTCGAGAATCTCAAGCGTGGCGACGTGGCGAGCGTGGGGGGCAAGAACTCGTCGCTGGGTGAGATGATCTCGACCCTCGCGCCGCAGGGCATCAGCGTGCCCGCGGGCTTTGCGACCACGGCGGACGCGTTCCGCGCCTACATCGAGGCCAACGACCTTGCCGCCCGCATCAACCGCACGATGGCGGACCTGAAGGCCGGGAAGATCGCGCTGCACGAGGCGGGCACCAGTATCCGTGCGATGATCGTGGCGGGCGACTGGCCGGCGGATATTCTGGCCGACATCAACACCGCCTATGCCGAACTTGGCCGCCGCATCGGGCGCGCAAACCCCTCGGTGGCCGTGCGGTCCTCGGCGACGGCGGAAGACCTGCCGGATGCGAGCTTCGCGGGCCAGCAGGAGACCTATCTGAACGTCACCGGCGAAACCGGCCTGCTGGACGCCTGCCGCCGTTGCTATGCCTCGCTCTTCACCGACCGGGCGATCACCTACCGCTCGCTCAAGGGGTTCGACCACACCAAGGTCGCGCTGTCGGTCGGCGTGCAGCAGATGGTGCGGTCCGACATCGGCGGCTCGGGCGTGATGTTCTCGATCGACACGGAATCGGGGTTCGACAAGACGGTGCTGATCAACGCCGCCTGGGGCTTGGGCGAAAACGTCGTGCAGGGTGCGGTGAACCCGGACGAATACGAGGTTTACAAGCCGTTCCTGGGCAACCCGGCGCTGACCCCGATCCTCGAAAAGAAGCTCGGCGAGAAGGAAAAGAAGATGATCTACACGTCCCGCGATGGCCAGACCACGCGGAACGTGCCGACCTCGAAGGCGGAGCGCGAGACCTTCGTGCTGAACGATGCCGACATTCTGGACCTTGCCCGTCAGGCCGCGACGATCGAAAAGCACTACGGCCAGCCGATGGACATGGAATGGGCCAAGGACGGCGAGACGGGCGAGCTGTTCATCGTGCAGGCGCGGCCCGAAACGGTGCAAAGCCGGATCGACGTCGGGGTGCTGAAATCCTACACGATCGGCAGCAAGGGCAAGACGCTGGTCACCGGGCTTTCGGTCGGCAACGCGATTTCCACCGGGCGGGTCTGCCTGATCGAGAACGCGCGCGACATCGACCGCTTCATCGAGGGCTCGATCCTTGTGACCTCGACGACCGACCCCGACTGGGTGCCGATCATGAAGAAGGCCTCGGCCATCATCACCGACCACGGCGGGCGCACCAGCCATGCCGCGATCGTCAGCCGCGAACTGGGGCTGCCCGCCGTGGTGGGCACCGGCAACGCGACCCATGTGCTGCACGACGATCAGGACGTGACGGTGAGTTGTGCCGAGGGCGAATCCGGCTATGTCTACGCCGGAATCTCGGAGTTCACGGTCGAGGACATCTCGCTGGAGCATGTGCCGGAAACGAAGACCAAGATCATGCTGAACATGGCCAACCCCGCCGCCGCCGCGCGGTGGTGGAAGCTGCCGACCGAGGGCGTCGGCCTCGCGCGGATGGAGTTCGTGATCAACAACGTGATCAAGGCGCACCCGCTGGCGCTGCTGCACTTCGATCAGGTGACGGATGAGGCCGCCAAGGTTGAACTGGCGGCGCTGACGCGGGGCTATGCCGACAAGTCGGAGTATTTCGTGGATGGCCTCGCACGGGGTCTGAGCCGGATCGCGGCGGTGGTCTATCCCAAGCCGGTCATCGTGCGGATGAGCGATTTCAAGACCAATGAATACGCCGAATTGCTGGGCGGGCGGCAGTTCGAGCCGAAGGAAGAAAACCCGATGATCGGGTTCCGCGGCGCCTCGCGCTACTACTCGCCGTCCTACCGCGAGGGGTTCATCCTGGAATGCAAGGCGATCAAGCGGTTGCGCGAACAGATGGGCTTTGACAACGTGGTGGTGATGATCCCGTTCTGCCGCACGCTGGAAGAGGCCGACAAGGTGCTGGCGGTGATGGCCGAGGCCGGGCTGGAGCGTGGCAAGAACGGGCTGCAAGTCTATGTGATGTGCGAGATTCCCTCGAACGTCATCCTGGCCGACAAGTTCGCGGAACGGTTCGACGGCTTCTCGATCGGGTCGAACGACCTGACCCAGTTGACGCTGGGGGTGGACCGCGACTCGGGCGAGCTGGCGGACCTCTTTGACGAGCGCAACGAGGCGGTGCAGTGGATGATCGAGACGGTGATCGAACGGGCGCACAAGGCGGGGGCCAAGGTCGGCCTCTGCGGACAGGCGCCGTCGAACGACCCCGAGTTCGCACGCCTGCTGGTGAAGGCCGGGATCGACTCGATCTCGGTCACGCCCGACAGCTTCATGGCGGTCAAGCGTCACGTCGCCGCCGCCGAGGGCAGAGGCTGATCGGCCATTGCAATTGCGCGCGGGCAGGCCAATCTGCCCGCGCCGGGCTTTCCGGCGAAGCTTGAAGGAGCGTTGTCGCGATGGCCGGACCTGAGACGGGGCGGGTGCCCGATCCGGGAGGCGGCGCGGGTGAGGAGGATGACCTCGCCACCCAGCTTGATGCCATGTTGCGGGCCTTCTGGGCCTCGCGGCAGCGCAACCGGCTGATCGCGCTGGCAGCTGCGCTGGTGACGGTGATCTCGGCCACGGCTTGGGCGCAGATCCGCCTGAACGCTTGGAACCAGCCGTTCTACAACGCCCTGACGACCCGGAACCTGCCCGCTTTCGTCACCCAACTGGGCGTCTTCGCGACGCTGGCCTGTGGCCTGCTGGTGCTGAACGTGGCGCAGACGTGGCTGAACCAGATGACGCGGCTGGTGCTGCGGCAGGGGCTGGTCGGCGATCTCTTTACCGAATGGCTGGCGCCGCTGCGCGCCTTCCGGCTGGCCAATGCGGGGCCGATCGGCAGCAACCCCGACCAGCGGCTGGCGGCCGATGCGCAGCACCTGACCGACCTGACCACCGACCTTGGCATCGGGCTGCTGCAATCGACGCTGCTGCTGGCCTCGTTCATCGGGGTGCTGTGGGAACTGAGCGACGGCATGTTCGCGACGATCTTCGGCATCGTCATCGCCCCGCCGGGCTACATGGTCTGGTGCGCGCTGCTTTATGCGGGGACGGCGTCGCTGCTCAGTTGGGCGGTGGGGCGACCGCTGATCCGGCTGGACGCTGAGCATTATGCGCGCGAGGCCGATCTGCGGTTTGAACTGGTGCGGGTCAGCGAGGCGGTGGAGGCCGTCGCCATGTATGGCGGCGAGGCGGCCGAGCGGGCGCGGCTGGATGCGACCTTCGCCACGGTGCTGGCGATTTCGCGCCGGATCGTGGGGGCGCTGACCCGGCTGACCTGGATCACCGCGGGCTACGGCTGGTTCACCATTGTGGCGCCGATCCTGGTGGCTGCGCCGAGCTATTTCGCGGGCAAGATGAGCTTTGGCGAGTTGATGATGGTGGTCGGCGCCTTCAATCAGGTGCAGCAGTCGCTGCGCTGGTATGTCGACAACTTCTCGGCCATCGCCGACTGGCGCGCTACGCTGCTGCGCGTTGCGGGCTTCCGCAAGGCGGTGATTGCGATGGACCGGCTGGGCCAGAGCGCGGGACGGTTCACCCTGACCGAGGGCGAGGGACAAGGGATCCGCATCGCCGACCTTTGCATCGCGGGGCCGACCGGGGCGGTGCGGCTGGATGCGGCGGCGCTGGAGCTGAAGCGCGGCGACCGGGTGCTGGTCAGCGGCGGGCATGGCGAGGGCAAGACGCTGTTCTTCCGCGCATTGATCGGGCTTTGGCCTTGGGGAGCCGGGTCGATCACGCGCCCGCCGCGCGCGCGGATCATGTTCCTGCCCGCCAAGGCCTACCTGCCGACCGGCACTCTTCGGGCCTGCGTGACCTATCCGCAGCCCGAGACGGCGTTCGAGGATGCCGACATTGCCGCCGCGCTGAGCGATGTGGGACTGCAACGGCTGGTGCCGCAACTGGGCAAGTTCCACCGCTGGGAACGGCACCTGAGCGAGAATGAAAAGCATTGTCTGGCCTTCGCCCGCGCCATTCTGCAACGGCCAGACTGGGTGGTGATCGACGACGCGCTGAACTTCGTCGAACGCACCGCGCGGCACCGGATCGAGGACATCTTCATGACGCGGCTGACCGACGTGGGGGTGATCAACATCGGCCACGATGGCGGCCAGCCCGCGTTCTACACGCGGCGGGTGATGCTGACGCTGGATGCCGCCGGGCCGACCTTTTCGCCGACCGTCGGCGATCGCTGAGGCGCAGGCCCGCGCCATGCTCGCGCAAGCGGCCGGGTCAGACGGAAGGCGGGTCGCGCCTGAACCCCATCCGCGCCAGCGCCGGAGCGATTTCCGGCGCCGACATGAACAGCCGCCACAACAGGCCGGAGCGGGCGTTTTCCACCATGCCGACGATCGGGCCCTGGTCGATGGCGAGGTGGCCCGGCGCAACCCATCTGGCGGTTTCGTTGAAGCTGTCGCGCAGGCCGTAGTCGCCCCAGAGCCGGTCGCCGAGGTTCTCGTGGTAGTGGCGCAGGGCGGCCATCGACTGTACGGGCGTATAGGGCAGGCTGGCGATGGCGGCGGTGGGGGCGATCACGCCAAGGTCGTTGGTGGGCGAGAAGGCGTTGTAGCCCTGATCGCCGTCGCAGGCGGTCAGGCCCCAGGCGGGGCCGTAGCCTTTGAAGCCCTTGGGGTTCTCCTGCGCGTAGGCATGGTGGATCAGCGCATGGGCGCGGTTCTGCGCGAAGTAGTCGGCGTGGCGGTCCACCAGCCCGCGCGGGTCGAGGCCGAGAAAGCTGTAATGGGTGAAGAACAGCGGACCGCCATAGTCAGGGCCAAGCGGCAGGCGGATGCCGTAGAAGCTCTTGCCGTTCTCGAAGGTGGTCGAGGTTTTCCAGCCGACCTCATAGGCCGCCACGTCGATCGGATGGGTGGGCGAGGCGAGGGCCAGCACGAAGGCGATCAGCGCCTCGTGGTAGCCGGTGATCGGCAGCGCGTCGGCCCAGTCGCCGCGCGCGGTCCAGTGCCACATCAGCCGGTCGGGGGCGGGGCAAAAGGCGGCCCAGTTCACCCCCCGCCACAGACGGTCGATTTCCGTGGCCAGCGGGCCGGGGCCAAGCCATTGCCGCGCGGTCAGCAGACCCATCATCAGGAACGCGGTTTCGACGATGTCGCCGCCGTCGTCATTGGGCGAAAAGGCGACCGTGGCGCCGGTGCTGCCGTTCATCCAATGCGCGAAGGCGCCCTGATAACGTGGCTCTTTGGAAAGGAAATCGACGATCTGCGCGATCCGGTCGATCACCCCCTTGCGGGGCAGAAATCCGCGTTCGGCCCCCGCGATCAGGGCCATGATGCCGAAACCGGTGCCGCCCGTGGTGACCGTCTCGCCCACGTCATAGCCGTAATCCCCGGCCGAGCGTTCGCGCGCCATGCCGCTGACGGGGTGGCCGAAATCCCAGAAATACCCCAGCGTCCTGATCTGCACGAGGTCCAGCAGCGCGTCGTCGGAAAGCCGCGTCATGCGCGATCCCAGCGGAAGCGGACGCGCTGCACCTCTTCCGCGTTGGGGCCGATCATCAGGTCGAACTCGCCCGGTTCGCGTTCCATCGTGTAGTCGGTCAGCCGGTCGCCGACCGGATAGCGCAGCGCGTCGGAGGCCACGGTGAAGGTGACGGTGCGCGCCTCGCCGGGGGCAAGCTCCACCCGCTCGAACCCGATCAACTGGCGGCGCGGGCGCGAGGTCAGGCCGACGAGGTCGTGCAGGTAGACCTGCGCCACCTCGGCCCCGGCGCGCGGGCCGGTGTTGGTGATCGCGACCGTCACCGTCAATGCTTCGTCGCCCTTCAGCGCGGTGGTGCTGGGGGTCAGCGGGCCGTAGGCGAAGCTGGTGTAGCCAAGGCCGAACCCTGCCGGGTAAAGCGGCGTGTGCGGGCCTTCGAGGATGCAGGCGGTGGTGAATTTGCGAAAGACGTGGCGGCCCTGCGCGTCGAACTCCGCATCGCCCGCCACATCGACGCCGGCGCCCCAGATCGGGCGGCCGGTGGGCAGGTCTTCGGTGCGGTAGGGCAGTTGCCCCACGTTGCGCGGCAGCGCGATGCTGAGCCGACCCGAGGGGCTGACCGCGCCGAAGATCACATCGGCCAGCGCGTTCCCCGCCTCGTTTCCGGGATGCCCGGTCCAGATCAGCGCATCGACCCGCGCGGCCTCATGCGTCAGGGCCAGCGGTCGGCCCGCCATCGCGATCAGGATCAGCGGCTTGCCGGTGGCCCTGGCGTGATCGGCGATCGCGTCGAACAGCGGGCGCTGATCGGCGGGCAGGGTGATGTCGGCGCGGGTCGAGGCCTCGCCCGCGTGTTCCTTCGCCTCGCCGAGACAGAGCAGGATCGTATCGGCCCTGGTTGCGACGGCCAGCGCCTCTTGCAGCATCGCGGCGGGGCTTTGCGGCCCGATCACCACCGAGGGCATGTGGGCATTGTGCACGTTCAGCCGTGCGGCCTCGCTGGGGTCGTCGACGATGTTGCAGCCCTTGGCGTGCAGGATCGTGGCGCCCGTCCCGGCCGCGTTCTGCAGCCCTTCGAGGATCGTCACCGAATGGTCAGGCTCGACGTCGATCGCCCAGGTGCCCTGCATGTCGATGCGGTCCTGCGCCAGCGGGCCGATCACCGCAAGGGTGCCACCGGGCTTCAACGGCAGCGCCTCGCGGGCATTTTTCAGCAGCACCAGAGATTTCGTCGCCGCTTCGCGCACCAGCGCGCGGTTCTCGCGGGTGTAGGTGACGGCGTCGCGCAGCGCCTCGGTCATGCCGATGTAGGGGTCGTGAAAGAGGCCGAGCCGCCATTTCGCCACCAGCACGTCGCGGCAACGCGCGGTGATTTCGGCCTCGGTGACGGGGCCGTAGCGAAAGGCAGCGTCGGGGTGGTCGTAGGCGCCGGGGTTGGCCATGCCGTCGGCGACAAGGTCGGGCAGGTGGCGCAGGAAGGCCTGGCTGACCAGATCGACATGCACCCCGGCCTTGAAGGCAAGGTAGGCGGCCTCACGCGAGGTCGCGGCGACGCCGTGGTGGATCAGCTCGGGGTCGATCGCGGTGAAGTCGGTGACGATGATGCCGGTGAAGCCCAGCCGCTTGCGCAGCACCTCTTGCAGAAGCTGGCGATGCGCGGTCACCGGAATGTCGTTGATCGTGTTGAAGGCCACCATGATCGCGCCGGCCCCGGCGTTGATGCCCGCGCGGAAGGGTTCCATGATGCGGGCGAGGGTGGCGACACTCGCCTCGACCGAGGCGTAATCACGGCCCGCCCGCGCGAGGCCATAGCCCATGAAGTGCTTCAGCGTGGCCATGAACCGGTCGGGCCGCGCCATGTCGCCATCCGCACCCTGATAGGCGCGCACGATCACCTCGGCGATGCGGGCGCCGAGGTAGGGAAACTCGCCGTTGCCCTCGGCGATGCGGCCCCAGCGGGCGTCGTGGCAGATGTCGAGCATCGGCGCCCAGTTGATGCTGATGCCGTCGGCGCGGGCTTCACGGGCCGTCATCTCGTTGATGCGGCGGACGAGGTCCAGATCCCAACTGCAGGACAAGGCAAGGGGAATCGGCCCGCCGGTGCGGTAGCGCTGGATGCAGTCCTTGCCGAAGATCAGCGGGATGCCGTTCGGGCCTTCCTCGACCGCCAGGCGCTGCAAGTCGCGCCGGTCGGCGACCGTGGCCCCGGCCGAGATGCCGCACAACTCGCCGCGTCGGATCATCACCGGCGTGTCGACCGCCTCGCCGACGCCGGTGGTGTCGATGCCGGAACCGCTGGGGTAGTTGAGCTGGCCCACCTTCTCTTTCAGCGACATCCGCGCCAGCAGCGCATCAAGAAAGGCGGTCATGTCAGCGGCGTTGGTCATGCGGGGCAGGCTCCGGTCGGTGGGGTTTCGCGGTCGGGACCAGCGTGTCGGCGGCCGCTTCGGCCAGGTGCAGACCGGCCCCCGCCCGGAAGCGGCGGATCGAGATCAGCCCGTCGCCGATCTCGGCCACGAACTGGTAGACCGGGGCGCCCGAGGAGTGGAACGGCATCGCCCGGTTGTGGATGCTGCTGATCACCGTGGTCTTCGGACAGTGGCGTTTCAGCACGTCGTAGAATTCAGTCTGGGCGTGGGGGTCGAGACCGGCGGTGACTTCGTCCAGCAGGGCGACCTCGGGGCGGAGCAGCAGAAGCTGCGCGAGCACCAGCCGCTTTTTCTGCCCGCCCGACAGCGCGCGCTCCCACGGGCGGCCGTGGCAATTCCGTTCATGCAGGCACCGCAGGAATTCGGGGAAGCCAAGCCCGGTTTCGGCCAGCACGGCGGCGATTTCGGTGTCGGCGAAGTCTTCCTCATCCTCCGGCCCGGCGACCAGTTGCTTCAGCGTGGTGTCGGGGATGCGCATCGCCTGCGCCGCATAGAACGGCTTGCGGCCGGGCGGCAGGTAGACCTCGGCGCGGCCGTAATCCTCCTGCCCCATCAGCGCATTGAGAAACGAGGTCTTGCCACCGCCCGAGGTGCCGACCAGCGCTGTCCATCGGCCTGCGGGAAAGTGCAGCTCGCCCGGCGCGCGCAGGAAGGGCTGGGCATTGTGACCCTCGTGCATCAGTTCCAGCCCGCGCACCCGGATGCCCTGGTCCGAGGGGTGCAGCCGATAAGCGAAGTCGTGGATGCCGGTCGCCTGGAAATAGGCGCGGGTGTCCTGCACCTTCTCGACCTCTTCGGCGTATTCGTTGATGCGCTCGGCGTCGGCCTTCAGCGCGGCCAGTGCGGGCGTCACGTCGATCAGCCAGGAAAAACCGTTGGTCAGTTGGCCGACCAGCGCCGCCGTGGTGATGTAGGTCTGAAAGTCGATCGCGCCCTGCGCATAGGCGGGCAGCGCCAGCACCGAGGCGAGCACCTGGAACGAGACCAGGGTGTAGAAATCGTGCAACCCCATGAACCCGGCCTGCAATACGTTGTTGCGGTGCCAGACGTGGTCGATGTTGGCGTAAAGGGTGCGGTTCACCTTCTTCTGCACACGCTCGCCCGCCGTGGCGGTAATCTGGCCCGCGCGGCGGAACATCGTGTTCAACTCGCTGCGAAAGGCGCCCTCGGCCTCCTGAAAGGTCTTGTTGACGTTGCGCATCACGTTGCCGATGCGCGCAAAGCCCCAGGTGCAGAGCACCGCGAAGGGCACGATGACGCCCAGCGTCAGAACAAAGCTGGCATCGGTGCCAAGGGTCGGCACCTGATTCACGGGCGTCGAGATTTCCCACAGCTTGCGCGACACTTCCCAGGCGCTGGTGACCACGGTCAGCACCCCCATCGCCAGACCGATGGCGTTCCCGGTCAATGTCTTGAGGCATTCCTGCTGGCGCTGGTCGAGGCTGTCGAGCTTGGGGTTGGACTGGATCTTGAGGATCGTGTGCCCCTCGTCCAGCGTCGCCTCGGTGAACTGCTCGTTGAGCCAGGCGCGCCACTTGCGTTGCAGCGTCTGCGCGAAATAGTGCCGCGTCGCGATGGTGACGACGCTGAGCGTGACCATCGCAACCAGCGCGATGGCGGCGGTTTCGAACCGGCCGAGCGGGTCGAGGTTGCCGGGCGTCTGGTAGGTCGCCTTGGCGTTCTCGAAGGCGCCCGCCGCCTCGGCGATCCAGATGCCGACCTTGCTGACGAACCAGCTCAGCCCCGCAATGAGGATCGCGAGCGCCCAGGCTTCGGCACGCCGACTGGACCGCCAGAAGGCGGTGAGCAGCCCCCAGAAGCTGCGCATGTTTCCCACCGGGGTCCCGGGCGCCTCCTCGCGCGGCGGGGTCGGGGGGAACAGATGACCGTCGGCGTGCGCATTCACCGGAGATTCCTCCCGTTTTTCCTGCGACTTGCTCTTCTGCCTCGCATCCTAGTGTAGACCGATTCAAGGCTTTTCTGTGGCAACAGGTCGCAGTCACGACACTGGCCGGGGCAATCCGTGGCGCGAAAGCATCGTTTGAACGGCGGACATCAGGCGGCGCATCGCCGGGCCCTTGTAGGGAAAGACCGCCGGGTCATCCATGTCGTGCACGATCAGCGCGACATCGACCTCGAACACCAGCAGGCGGCCGTCGGGCGCCTCGGCGCAGTCGAGGCCGAAATAGTCGAGCCCGATGCGGTCGGCCAGCGCGGCGAAGGCAGCGGCATGGCGGCGGGCAAAGTCGGTGTCGAACCCGGCGATCCAGGCCGCCTCGGCGGCGCGTTTGGCGGCGTCGGCCTCCATCCCGGCGCTGAGGTAGTGGACGATCCAATCCTCCGAGAGGGCAAGGTGCACCGGATAGGGCCGCCCCTCGACCTGCACGACGCGGCCTTTGGCATAGAGCCCGTGCGGGCCGCGGAAATCGATGAAGCGCGTCAGGTAGAACGCATCCGCGCTGGTGTCGGCGAGGATGTCGGCAAGGTGCGCGGCATCGAGCACCCGTTCCATCCCGGCGCCGGCATGGGTGCCGACCGGGCGCAGGATCAGCGGCCAGTGCAACCCGGGATACAGCGTTTCAGGCGCGGTGCCGGTCGCCAGCGGTGCCAGCGCGGCGCGGTCGGCGTGGACGGTGGGCGGACAGAGCACGCCGGGCGCATCGGCCAGAAGCGCCGCAACCCCGTCGCGCGTCAGCCGGGCGATACGGGCGGGGGTGCCGTTCAGCATCGGGCGGGGAAGGTCCGCCAACATCGGCGCCAGCCGGGCCAGCACGGCGCGATGGGCGGGGGCCTCGCCGATCGCCAGCATCGCGGCGTCATGCGGTGGCAGGTCGTCGAGGCTGTCGGTGTCGGCATCGACATAGTGCAGCCGCAGCACGGCATCCGAGCCTTCCAGCAGGAAGTCGAGCGGGGTGTTTGCCATGAAGTCGCCCGGCGTGACCAGCGCCAGCACATGGCGCCCGCTGCCGTCGCCATGCACGACGGCGTAGTCGCGCCGGATCCGCATTGCCTCGGCCAGCAGCGCCTGCGCGGGCGCGGGTTGCCGCTGTGCTTGCAGGACGGTCGCAAGGTCCACCATCGCGGCGGCATCCAGCGGGTCGGCCTCCAGCCGGGCAATGAGCCGGGCGGCCTCGGGGCGAAGGTCGCCCTGCGCGAAGGCGATGCGGGCCAGCGCGGCAAGGCCGGTCAGGCAGGCGGCGGGGGGCGGCAGCGGGCGGGGCGGAGGCGAGTGGGGTTCAGGCAAGGCTGGCCTCCAGCCGCAGCACGCCCGCCACCAGCGCGTCGATATCGGCGGTGGTGGTGCGGTGGTTGACGATGGCGGCGCGGATCGCGGGCACGCCGTTTATGCGCGTCACCGAAGGCGCCACGCGCCCCTCGTGGTGCAGCGCCTCGACGATGCGGGCGCTGCGGCGGCCATCGCTGTCACCGGCGGGGCGAAAGCAGACGACGTTCAGCGCCACCGGGGCGAGCAGGTCCAGCCCCGGCTCGGCGGCGATGCGGGTGGCGAGGTGGGCGGCCAGCGCGCACGTGCCCGCGATCATCTCGCCCATCGCGTCGAGCCCATAGGTCTTCAGCGTGAACCACGTTTTCAGCGCGCGGAACCCGCGCGACAGGTCGGGCCCGGTGTCGCAGGGCCACCAGTCGCCGCCCGCAAGGCCGGTTTCGGCGCGGCTGAGGTAGGCGTTGTCGGCGGCGAAGGTGTCACGCTGCCACGCCCGGTCGCGCACCAGCAGGTAGCCCGCGTCATAGGGCACCTGCAGCCATTTGTGGAAATCGAAGGCCAGGCTGTCGGCGCGTTGGATGCCGTTCAGCAGCGGCGCGAGGCGGGGCGAGAGGCGGGCGAAGGCCCCCAGCGCGCCATCGACGTGGAAATGCAGGCCCCCGGCGGCGGCGCGGTCGGCGAGCGCGGGCAGGTCGTCGATCGCGCCGGTGTTCACCGTGCCCGCGGTGCCGACCAGAAGGAAGGGCCGCGCCCCGGCCGCGCGGTCGGCGGCAATCGCGGCATCCAGCGCGGCCAGGTCGATCCGGCCCATCGCGTCGGCCGGGATCAGCCGCAGCGCGTCGCGGCCCAGCCCCGCCATCTCCATCGCGCGGGGCACGCAGCCGTGCACCTCGGCCGAGGCATAGGCGGTGAGCCGCGCCGCGCCGATGCCGTCGCTGCGGACCGCAGGCCCCAGCGCGCGGGTGCGGGCGATCAGCACGGCGAGGAAGTTCGCCTGACTCGCCCCGGTCAGGAAAATCCCGTCGGCCGTCGCCGGAAAGCCGTAAAGGTCGCGCATCCAGAGCGTGATCTGGCGTTCCACGGCGATCGCCATGTGGTCGCGACCGCCGACGTTGGCGTTGAAGCCCGCCGCCAGCATTTCGGCCAGCATCCCCACCGGGGTGCCGCCGCCCTGCACCCAGCCCATGAAGCCGGGATGGGTGTTGCCCGCGCCGTAGGGCAGCACATGGGTCAGGAACTCGCCGTGCACCTGTTCCAGCGCGGTCGGCGCCTGCGGCAGGGGCGCCCCAAAGGCCGCGCGCGCCGCAGGCGGGGCGGGCTGCCAGAGCGGCAGATCGCGCCGGTGTTCCAGATGGTCGAGCATGTCATCGAGCATCCGGTGCGCCTGCGCCCGCAGCCCCGCCCAATCCTGCGGGTCGAGCGTGGTGCTGCCCGGTGTGTCGTTCTGGTCAGACATCCTGTCCCTTCCGGTCGAATCCTTCCGTGGCAGGGATAAGACAACGGAAAGGTTGCGTCTTGGCTAAAATTTGGGGCGGGTGGGGTGATTTGCAACCGAAGATTGCTAGCTTTGGAATAAATCGTGATAGAGTTTTTCGGCAAAATCCGCGACGGCAGAAAGGGCCAAGACGACGGTTAACCAGAATAGGCGTCTATTTTGTTTTAAATTATCAACGTGACGTCTTTCGGATAAATCGTGCTCGGTCAATGTCGCGATGGCCTTGGGCGCAAGTCGATATGCGTCCGCGACTCTTCTTAAGTCATCTGATTCGCATAAGGAGTCCAGAATGAAACTCAATCGTGAGCTCTCCTGAAAGTAACTTGGATGGGAGAATATCATATTCGAGTAAAGCAACTCCATCACCGCCGTAAGCGAAACGTCAGGCTCGATAGTTTGTCGTCGATCTCCCATTAGAAAATAGGTATGGTTGGTGACTTTTCGAAGAACCTCCATTCGGTCATGCTGAAACGAAACAATCTTGTTGAATCTTCTTTGTCTAAGCTCCCGCAGAAGCCAATTACGCCATGTGCGCATAGATAGGAAGTGACATAGGAATTCAATGGGAGAATCATAGGTTACTTGCAGACCGCGAAATATCTCCATAAAGAAGATTTGATAGTTTCGCAATTCGTCCAGCCTTAGTGTTACGTCCTTTGAGTAAGATGATCCTTCCCACTCCTTTCCTACAATTTTGCACCGAGTAATCTCCTGTACTAATATCTCTTTATTTGAATTTAGGTTTCTAGCTTTAGTTACTATAAAATTAGAGTCGAGTAACGATACGGCCCTATCAAGGGGTGGACGGCGGCGCAAGGCGAGAGAAATCGCGGCGTAAGCTACTACTCGATTGAGCATGTCTCGTATCATCACACATCCAACTCCTCCACGAACCGTGCATTCTCGCTGATATACTGGAACCGCAGTTCCGGCTTCTTGCCCATCAGCCGTTCCACCAGGTCGCTGGTCTCGCCCGGGAACTCGTCGTCGATGTTCACCCGGATCAGCTTGCGCGTCAAAGGGTTCATCGTGGTGTCTTTCAGATCCTTGGCGTCCATCTCGCCGAGGCCCTTGAAGCGCGAGACGTCGATCTTGCCTTTGCCGCCGATGCCCTTGGCGAGCCAGGTCTCTTTCTCGGCCTCATCAAGGCAATAGACCCGCTTGGCGCCCTGGGTCAGGCGAAAGAGCGGGGGGCAGGCGAGGTAGAGGTGGCCCTTGTCGATCAGCGGGCGCATCTGGGTGAAGAAGAAGGTCATCAAGAGGCTGGCGATATGGGCGCCGTCGACGTCGGCGTCGGTCATGATGATGATCTTGTCATAGCGCAGATCGTCGACGTTGAACTTGGTACCCATGCTGACGCCAAGCGCCTGACAAAGGTCGTTGATCTCCTGATTGGCGCCCATCTTGGCCGACGCGGCGCCAAGCACGTTGAGGATTTTACCGCGCAATGGCAGCAGCGCCTGATTGGTGCGGTCGCGCGCCATTTTGGCCGAGCCGCCGGCCGAGTCGCCCTCGACGATGAACAACTCGGTGTTGTCGCGGTTGGTGGCGGAACAATCGGTCAGCTTGCCGGGCAGGCGCAGCTTTTTGGTGGCGGTCTTGCGCTGGGTTTCCTTTTCCTGCTTGCGGCGCAGGCGTTCCTCGGCGCGCAGCACGAGGAAATCGAGGATCGCCCCGGCGGCCCTGGTGTCGGCGGCGAGCCAGTTGTCGAAATGGTCGCGCACCGCGCCCTCGACCAGCCGGGCGGCCTCGGCGGTGGCGAGGCGGTCCTTGGTCTGGCCGACGAATTCGGGTTCCGCGATGAAGCAGGAAACCAGCGCGCAGCCGCCCGTCAGCAGGTCGTCGCGGGTGATTTCGCTGGCCTTGCGGTTCTTGACCCGCTCGCCATAGGCGCGGATGCCCTTGAGGATGGCGGCCCAGAATCCGGCCTCGTGCGTGCCGCCCTCGGGGGTGGGCACGGTGTTGCAGTAGCTTTGGGTGAAGCCGTCGAGGACGGGCGTCCAGTTGATCGCCCATTCCACTTGCCCGGGAACATTGAACTTTTCGGTGAAGGACACCCGCCCGGCGAAAGGTTTGTCGGCGTAGGTTGGCGCCTTGCCGAGGGTTTCGTTGAGGTAGTCAGCGAGGCCACCGGGGAAGTGGAACGTTGCCTCGACGGGCGTGTCGCCGTCGGGGATGGCGGATTTCCAGCGAATCTCGACGCCCGAGAACAGGTAGGCCTTTGAGCGGACCATCTTCAGCAGGCGCGCGGGCTTGAACTGGTGGTGGCCGAAGATCTCGGCATCGGCGTGAAAGGTGACGGCGGTGCCGCGGCGGTTCGGGGCGGGGCCGATCTTGGCGATCGGGCCGGTGGGCAAGCCGCGGCTGAATTCCTGCGCGTAAAGCTCGCGGTTGCGGGCGACCTCAACCCGCATATGGTCGGATAGCGCGTTGACCACCGAGGCGCCGACGCCGTGCAGGCCGCCCGAGGTCTGGTAGACCTTGCCCGAGAACTTGCCGCCGGAATGGAGCGTGCAGAGGATCACCTCCAACGCCGATTTGGTCGGGAACTTGGGGTGCGGGTCGACCGGTATGCCACGGCCATTGTCCTTGATCGTGCAGGAATAATCGGCGTGCAGCTCCACCTCGATCCGGGTCGCGTGGCCCGCCACCGCCTCGTCCATCGCGTTGTCGAGCACCTCGGCCACAAGGTGGTGCAGCGCACGCTCATCCGTGCCGCCGATATACATGCCGGGGCGTTTGCGGACCGGTTCCAGCCCTTCCAGCACCTCGATGGAATTGGCGTCATAGGCATTGGAGGCGGCGTCGCCGTTCAGAAGGTCGTTCATCGTGCCCTCGTGCTGCTCTTGAGGGCCGAATAGACCACCGCAGCCGCCCGGGCGCAACCGTGGCTCAGGGCCGAAACCGCCGGGTCAGCACGACGCCCGCCCAGGCGGCGAAGCCGGTCAGCACCGTGCCCCAAAGCGTGTCGGTGATCACCATCCGCAGCGCCCAGGGGGCAAGGATCGCGTAAGCGGTGAACTCGAACGTGCCATAGGCCATCACCCCCAGCACGGCACCACGCAGCGCAGCCTGCACCGGGCGCCTGACCTTCAGTGCGGGCACCGACACCAGCGCCAGCAGCCCCGCGATGTAGCCCGCATAGAACAGCGCGGCAGGCCCGGCGCGCATGTCCACCAGCAGCACGCCCTGCAGATGGGCGGCGAACAGCGGGCGCATCACGGTGACCAGCATCACCGCGTCGAGCCCGAGGAAGATCACGGCGGTGAGGAGATACAGCAGCATCAGGCGCATCGGGCTCTCCGCTTGGGACAGCGGGGATACGGCCACCACGGGCGGCCGGATCACTGACGCGCCAGAGGGGCGACCCTTGCGGGGCCGCCCTGGTCTTGGCTTAGCGGCACTCGATCGTCATGACGTCAAGCTGGATCGGCCGGTTGTTGTGGTCGTGACCGGGCTGATGGCTGATCGGGTCGCTGCCGCGGTAGGCGTGGCGGCCGGGGCCGCACTGCGGGCCGAAACCGCCCAGCAGATCCTGCTCGCGCACATGGCGGCGGTCGTAGCGCACGACGTAGTGGTCGTTGTCGCGGCGGTCGGCGCCGTAGACATAGGGCTGGATGCGGCTGTCGAACACGATCTCGGCCTGAACCGGGGGCGGCGGCGGGCCCGGTTGGCGCGGGCCGTGATTGTCCATCGGTTCGCACCCGGCGAGGGCTGCGAACAGGAACGGAACGAACAGGGCGGCTTTGTGCATGGGATGCTCCTTTGGCTGCGGTGCGTGCAGTCTGCCGCCGCGGCGCCGGGCCCGCGCTGATCGGCATCAGCATCGGCGGGGATTTCAGAGCCAGGCGGCCTGCACCTTGTCATCCCAGCCCAGCGTCATCTTGTCGCCGTCACGCAGCAGCGGCCGTTTCATCAGCGCGGGCTGCGCCAGCAGTTGCGCGTCGGTATCCGACTCGCGCAGCCAGTCGCTGAGCCCGCGCCAGGTGGTGGAGGATTTGTTGATCAGCGCGGGCCCGAATTCCTGCACCAGCGGCGCCCAGTCCGCCTCGGTCATCGGCGGCGACCGCAGGTCGCGGAAGGTCACATCATGCCCCGCCGCCTGCAACGCCTTCAGCGCCTTCTTGCAGGTGTCGCAGGTGGGAATGCCGTAGAGGATCATGGGGTCTCCTGTCAGGTGAGGGTGCGCAGCCAGTGGGCGAGGTCGGCCTCGTCGATCTGGCCCTGCGCGGCGCGGATGATGGTCTGGCCCACGGCCTCGGTCTCCCACGCGATCCGGATGCCGTTGAGGTCAAGGCACACGTCCATCGCCTGATGCGCGGTGCGCTTGTTCCCGTCGTTGAAGCAGTGACCCTGCGCGATGGCAAGCGCATAGGCGGCGGCGAGGTCGAAGACGTCCCCGATCAGGCCATAGGCGAGGCGGTTGTCCACGCGGGCCAGCGCGCCCTCCAGCGATTTGTCGCGGGCGCGGCCGGGTAATTCGCCGGGGTTCAGCACCGCATCGTGGATCGCCTCGACAAGATCGGGCGTCAGCAGGACAAAGGTCATCTGTCGCGCAGGTAGTCGAGCACGGGCTGGTTCACGGCCCGGCGCCGGGCGAGGCTTTCCATCACCTCCTCGCGCGTCGCGACCCGGTGCGCGGCGTTGCCGATCGCCTCGATGGGGACGAAGTAGCCCACCACCGCCGAGTTCTTCAGGATCGCCACCGGCTGCCCGCCCGCGCGTTCCAGCACCTTATGCGGCTCGCGCATCTCGGTCATCGTGGCGATATGGGGGGTGAGGAGGCGGGTCATGGCGGGGTCCGGGTGAGGAATGTATGGTGGAATATGGACCGGGGTGTGTATTTTTGCAAGGAGTGAAGCGCGATGCGTTCGAGGGGAAGGTGGAGCGGGTGGGGTAGGGGGGTGGGTTGGCACCCACCCAACTCTTTCTAATCGTAAGCGCGACGTCGACCACCTCCTGCCATTGCTGATCTGATGCGGGCATTCTTCGCGCACATGTGCGGCGGAGGATTTGGATTTGGAGAGAGACGGCAAAGTGGGCGTCCATTTGGACGGCTCAAGGGGTGGTTGGGTTTCGCGG
>NZ_CBAICG010000038.1:0-31679 GCF_964715405.1 Solirhodobacter sp.
CGAGCACGTCGGCGAAGATCGCCATCAGAACCAGCGTGACGACGATGCCAAGGCCGATCATCGCCAGCTTGTTCGCCCTCAGCGCAAGCCAGGTGCGGTAGGCCTGCCCGGTGCGGGCCTGCCCGCGCGATCCGGGCTGTTCAGTCAGAAGCCATTCGCGGGTCGGGATCAGGGTCATCCGCGCCTCCGCACACGCGGATCCAGGAGCGTGTAGAGCAGGTCCGACAGCAGGTTCAGCCCGACATAGACGGTGCCGATCACCAGCGTCGAGCCGAGCACCGCGTTCATGTCGGCGCTGCCAAGCGAGTTGGTCAGGTACATGCCGAGCCCCGGCCAGGCGAATACCGTTTCGGTCAGCACCGCACCCTCCAGCAGGCCCGCGTAGCTGAGCGCGACCACCGTCACCAGCGGCACGGCGGCGTTGCGCAGCGCATGGACCCAGATGATGCGCTGCTCGGTGACGCCCTTCACGCGGGCGGTGATGATGTATTCCTGCCCCAGTTCCTGCAGCATGAAGCTGCGGGTCATCCGGCTGATATAGGCCATCGAGTAATAGCCCAGAAGCGAGGCGGGCAGGATGATGTGGGAGAAGGCGTTGCCGAAAGCGGCCCATCTGCCCTCGATCGCGCAATCGACCAGCATCAGGCCGGTGATCCGCGTCACGTCGTATTCATAGGCAATGTCGATCCGCCCCGGCCCGGCAACCCAGTGCAGGCGGGCGTAGAACAACAGCAGCCCCAGCAGGCCGAGCCAGAAGATCGGCGCCGAGTAGCCGACGAGGCCCAGCACGCGCACCAGTTGATCGGCAAAGCGGCCCTGTTTCACCGCGGCCCAGACCCCGGCCGGAACGCCGATCACCGTGCCGAGGATGATCGCCACCGTGGCAAGCTCCAGCGTGGCGGGAAAGACGCGGCCGATGTCTTCCAGCACCGGGCGGCTGGTCAGCACCGACTGGCCCAGATCGCCCGACAGCACATGGCGGACATAAGACAGGAACTGTTCCCAGATCGGCTTGTCGAGGCCGAGTTGCAGGTAGACCTGGTGATAGGCCGAGGCCGAGGCGCGGTCGCCCACCGCCGCCAGCACCGGGTCGATCGGCACCACGCGGCCAATGATGAAGGTGACCATCAACAGGCCAAGCAGTGTGACGGCCAGCGTCGTCGCCAGCCGCCCCAGCCGCATGAGCCAAGGGGGAAGGGCGCCGCGGCGCCCCTCCGGATCGATATCTTCGGCGATCATCAGTTCTTGGTCGTCGCGTAGAAGCCGTTGTCGTTGAACGACGGCCCGATGATCACGCCGTCCACGTTCTTGCGGATGCCGAACACCTCGACCTGCTGGAACATGATGACGAACGGCGAGGTATCCAGCGCCTTCTGCTGCAGGTCCTGGTACATCACCGCACGCTTGGCGGCATCCGGTTCAAGCAGGGCCGCGTCGGTCTGCTTGGTCAGGTCCGGAATGTCCCAGTCGTTGCGCCAGGCCAGCGTCTTGACCTTGCTCGTATCCGCGTTGTCCGGGTTCGAGACGAAGCCCTGCGCGTTCGAGTTCGGGTCCTGATAGTCCGGGCCCCAGACCCCGATGTAGATGTCGTGGGTGCGGGCGCGGTACTTGGTCAGCGTCTGCTTGCCGTCGCCCGGGATCAGTTCGATCTGGATGCCGGCCTGCGCCATCGTCTGCTGGATCGCCTGCGCGATGCCGGTGATTTCCGGCGTATTGCGGGTATCCATCGTCACCTTGAAGCCGTCCGGCAGACCGGCCGCCTTCAGCAGATCCTTCGCCTTCTGCAGGTCGAGGGCATAGGGGTTCTTGTTGTATTCGCCCAGGAAGCCTTCGGGTTCGAAGGTCTCGTGCACCTTCACCTGGCCGCCCATGATGGTGTCGGCGATGGTGGCGTAGTCGACCAGATACTTCATCGCCTCGCGCACTTCAGGCTTGGCCAGATTCGGGTTCTTCTGGTTCAGGCCCATGTAGTAGATGGTGCCCTTGACGCCGCTTTCGATCTTGACGTTGGGGTCGGTGCCCAGCGCCTTGATGTCGTTGGCGGCCAGGTTGCGGGCGATGTCGACGTCACCCTGCTGCAGCAGCAGGCGCTGCGTCGCCGGTTCCGGAACGTGGCGGTAGATCACCCGCGCCATCGCCGGGGCGGTGCCGCCGTAGTTCGCGTTGCGCTCCAGCACCACGGCCTCGTTCGGCTTCCACTGGGTGATCTTGAACGGGCCCGAGCCCGCGTAGTTCGTCTTGAGCCAGGCATAGCCGAAGTCGCCCGCGGCCTCGTGGCTCATCACTTCCTTCTTGTCGACGATCATGCCGACCGTCGAGGTCAGGCAGTAAAGCACGAAGGTCGGCGCATAGGCCTGGTCCATGTGGAAGTCGAGGCTCATCGGCCCGGTCTGCACCACCATCTTGTCGACGTTGTCCTTGGTCAGGCCGAACTGATCGAGGATGAAGGCGGGCGTCTTGTCGAGCTTGACCGCGCGGGTCAGCGAGAACACCGCGTCTTCCGCGGTGATCGGGTTGCCGGAGGCGAACTTCTGGCCCGCCTTGATGGTGAAGCTGATCGTCTTGCCATCGGCCGAGATCGTCCAGCCTTCGGCAATCTGCCCCGACAGTTTCGAGACGTCCTTCAGGTCATAGGTGACCAGCCGTTGGTAGGCGTTGCCCAGAATCTCCGAGGTCGAGATCTCGTAGACCTCGGCCGGGTCGAGCGAGATGATGTCGTCGATCTGCCAGGCCTGCACCAGCGTATCCGCCGGTGTTGCGGCGCGCACCGGCACCGCGGCGGCCAACGCGAGCGCGGACAAGGCCGCTGTCGCGAAGAGCCTTACTCCAGTAAGCATATAGTATCCCCCTGTCATAGGAACTGTTCTCTTGGCGCGTCCACCCGGCGCGGGACCGGCACGACACGCCCACCGATTAGGGGCGCTGGCCGCGACACAGTCAAGGCCCGACCCGCGCGCCGTGATCAGGATGGCGCGGGCGGCGGAAATCTGCACGCGCGCACGATGATGTGATCTGGATCAAGGCAGGTCGCGGCAAAACGATGCATCCGGAATGAAGGTTTACCGGAGGCTTGTTCCCGCCATGAGACTGACCATCCGCACCAACCTCGCGCTGCGCACGCTGATGATGTGCGCGGTAAATGAGGGCCGCACCCTGCGCAAACACGAGATCGCCGAGGCGTGCAATGCCTCCGAGAACCACCTCGCGCAGGTGATCAACACGCTCGGCCAGCTTGAGTTCGTGCAGACCGTGCGCGGCCGTCATGGCGGGCTGCGCCTTGGCGTGCCGATGGGGCGCATCAGCGTTGGCGCGGTGTTCCGCGCCTTCGAATCCGGGGTGCCGTTTGCCGAGTGTTTCGAACCCGAATCGAATACCTGCCCGCTCGCCGCTGTCTGCCTGCTGCGCCGCGCGCTCGTCGCCGCGCTGGAGGCGTTCTACAGCACGCTCGACGCCATCAGCCTGGCCGATCTGGTCAAGGATAACGCAGGATTGAACCGGCTTCTGGCGATCCAGCCCGATCGCGCCCGGATCGCCTTTGCTTGTCCTTGACTTCGCGCCCATTGTGCCGCACTGCCGCCGCAAATTTCCGTCAGTCTGAAAGACTTGAGGGAATGAGGCAGACAAGGCGGCGAATGCCGCGACCACGGAGCAGGACCATGGCAGAGCGTATCGACACCGCGGCACACCCGCAGCAGCAGGGCGAGATCCCGCGCCCCAAGCGCGGCGACACCCCGCAAAAGGCCGAGCGCCCAACGCCGCAGGCGGGCGATCCGGCCCCGGCACAGCCCGCAAGCGCCGTCATCACCGACTGGGCCTCGATCTGAGTCCCCTTCCGGCGCGGGCCGCGCGCGGTTAGGTTCGGGACACCCGCGCCCCGGAGCCGCCGATGCCCACGCCCGTATCCTCGATCCGCAATCTCGGCCCCGCGTCCGAGGCCGCCTTTGCCCGCGCGGGCATCGCCTCGGCCGAGCAGTTGCAGGCGCTGGGGGCGGATGCCGCCTATCTGCGCCTGCTGCAAGCGGGCGAGCGGCCGCATTTCATCGGCTATTATGTGCTGGTGATGGCGTTGCAGGGTCGGCCCTGGAACGATTGCAAGGGCGCCGAAAAGGCCGCCCTGCGCGCCCGCTTCGATGCGCTGAAGGCGCGCGGGCATGACAAGGGCCGCTCCGATCTGGAAGCGGCCCTTGATATGATCGGCGTCATCGAACGCCGCCGCTAGACCCGGCGCGCCCGAATTTTCGCACGAAAATTCGCACCGATTTTTCGGCGAAAAATCGTGGCCTCAGCCGACGAGTTCGAGACCCGAGAAGAAGTAGGCAATCTCTTGCGCCGCGGTGTCCGGCGCGTCGGACCCGTGCACCGAGTTCTCGCCGACCGACAGGGCGAATTCCTTGCGGATGGTGCCCGCCGCCGCGTTGGCCGGGTTGGTCGCGCCCATCACGTCGCGGTTCTTCGTGATCGCGCCTTCGCCTTCGAGCACCTGCACCACGACCGGCTCGGACGCCATGAACTCGGTCAGTTCGCCGAAGAACGGGCGATCCTTGTGGACGCCGTAGAACGACTGCGCCTGGGCCAGCGACAGCTGGATGCGCTTCTGCGCGACGATGCGCAGACCGGCTTCCTCGAACTTGGCGTTGATCTTGCCGGTCAGGTTGCGGCGGGTGGCGTCGGGCTTGATGATCGACAGGGTGCGTTCGATGGCCATTGCGTTGCTCTCACACTATTCGGGCAGGCCCCTGCCCGCCCCTCGTTTGCGGCGCCCTGCTAGCATGGGGCGCCGGACTTGGAAACCCCGGCATCGCAGCGATTGACCCCGCGGCCGGTTTCGGGCAGTGCAGGCGCCATGCTGACCATATCCGACATCACCTATTCCGTTGACGGCCGCCCCCTGTTCGAGGGCGCTTCCGCGCGCATTCCCACCGGCCACAAGGTCGGCCTTGTCGGCCGCAACGGGTCGGGCAAGACCACCCTCTTTCGGCTGATCCGCAACGAACTGGCGCTGGAGGGCGGCGAGATCAGCCTGCCCAGCCGCGCCAAGGTCGGCGGGGTGGCGCAGGAGGTGCCGTCATCCTCGACCTCGCTGCTCGACACCGTGCTGGAGGCCGATACCGAACGCGCCAGCCTGATGGCCGAGGCCGAAACCACCACCGACCCGCACCGCATCGCCGAGGTCCAGCACCGCCTGGCCGACATCGACGCCTGGTCCGCCGAGGGCCGCGCCAGCGCGATCCTGCGCGGCCTCGGCTTCACCGCCGAGGAACAGTTGCGCCCGTGTTCCGATTTCTCGGGCGGCTGGCGGATGCGGGTGGCGCTGGCGGGGGTGCTGTTCGCGCAGCCCGACCTGCTGCTGCTGGACGAGCCGACCAACTACCTCGACCTCGAAGGGGCCTTGTGGCTGGAGGCCTACCTTCAGAAATACCCCCATACCGTCATCATCATCAGCCACGACCGCGAGTTGCTGAACCGGTCGGTGCAGGCGATCCTGCATCTGGACAACCGCAAGCTGACGCTGTGGCAGGGCCCCTACGACCAGTTCGCCCGCGCCCGCGCCGAACAGCGCGCGGTGCAGACCGCCGAGGCCAAGAAGCAGGATCTGCGGCGCGAGCATCTGCAAAGCTTCGTCAACCGCTTCAAGGCCAAGGCCAGCAAGGCCAAGCAGGCGCAGAGCCGCGTCAAGATGCTGGAGAAGATGACGCCGATCACCGCGCCGGAAGAGGCGGCCAAGCACGTCTTCACCTTCCCGGTGCCCGAGGAACTGTCGCCGCCCATCATCAATCTGGATGACGCGGGCGTCGGCTATGGCGGCCCGCCGGTGCTGCGCAAGCTCAGCCTGCGGATCGACCAGGACGACCGCATCGCCCTGCTGGGCCGCAACGGCGAGGGCAAATCGACGCTGTCGAAGCTGCTGGCGGGAAAACTGGAACCCTGCGAGGGCCGCGTCGTGCGCTCCAGCAAGCTGCGCATCGGCTATTTCGCGCAGCATCAGGTCGACGAGCTTTACATCGACGAAACCCCCTTGCAGCACGTTCAGCGGATGCGGCCCGCCGAAGGCCAGCCCCGGCTGCGCGCGCGGCTGGCGGGCTTCGGCCTCGGCGCCGATCAGGCGGAAACCGTGGTGGCAAAACTGTCGGGCGGGCAGAAGGCGCGGCTGTCGCTGCTACTGGCGACGCTCGACGCGCCGCATCTCTTGATCCTCGACGAGCCGACCAACCACCTTGATATCGAAAGCCGCGAGGCGCTGGTGGAGGCGCTGACCGGCTATTCCGGCGCGGTGATCCTGGTCAGCCACGACATGCACCTGCTGAGCCTGGTCGCCGACCGGCTCTGGCTGGTGAAGGGCGGGCGGGTGACGCCCTACGAGGACGACCTTGAAGCCTACCGCAAGATGCTGCTGTCGCCCGACGAGGCGCCGAAGGAAAAGCCCAAGCCCGAAAAGCGCAAGGCCAGCCGCGACGAGGTCACCGCAATCCGGTCGGAGGTGCGCAAATGCGAGGACCGCATCGGCAAGCTGAACGAGATGCGCGACAAGCTGGCGAAGAAACTGGCCGACCCCGCGCTTTACGACCCCGGCCGCGGCACCGAGGCCGAAACCTGGCAGAAGAAATACGCCGAGGTGATGGACGGGCTCGACCGCGCCGAGGCGATGTGGCTGACGGCGCTGGAAAAGCTGGAAGAGGCGCAGGCGTAGGGATGGACTGGGCTTACCTCGTCACCGCCTTCGTCACGCTCTTCGTGATCATCGAGCCGATCGGAATCGCGCCGCTGTTCATCGCGCTGACCCGCGGCATGACGCCCGCGCATCGCCGGGTCATCGGGCTGCGCGCCTGCCTTGTGGCGATCGGCATCCTGACCGCCTTCGGCCTGCTGGGCGAGGCGATCCTGCATTTCGTCGGCATCTCGCTGCCCGCCTTCCGCATCTCGGGCGGCATCCTGCTGTTCCTCACCGCGCTCGACATGCTCTTTGAACGCCGCACCCAGCGCCGCGAGGGCCAGGTCGCGCATGAAGAGCCGGATCACGATCCCTCGGTTTTCCCGCTGGCCATGCCGCTGCTGGCCGGGCCCGGCGCGATGACGACGATGATCCTGCTGATGGGTCAGGTGAAGGACGGCTGGATCGGCACCGTCGAGTTGCTGGTGGTCATGGTCGCGGTGGTGGGCTGCGCGTTCCTCCTGTTCCAGGTCGCGGGGCCCTTGGACCGCGCGCTGGGGCGCACCGGCAACAACGTCATCACCCGGCTGCTGGGGATGCTGCTGGCGGCGCTGTCGGTGCAGTTCGTGATCGACGGCATCAAGGCCAGCGGGATGATGTTCGGCTGAACCGGGTGACAATGGTGGCGCCCGTTCCTAGATGACAGCGGAACGGAGGCGGCGATGGATACCGACCAGACAACGCGGGTGCTCTACTTCGTCGTGCTCGGGGCGGCGGTGGTGGGATCGCTGATCGTCCAGAGCCGGGGCCGCCGCGGGGCGGCGGCGCAGCATCTGGCGGTCTGGGGGCTGATCTTCATCGGCGTCATCGCGAGCCTCGGGCTGTGGTCGGACATCGCCAAGACGGTGACCCCGCAAGAGGCGACGATCGGCCCCGGCGGCGCGATCAGCGTGCCGCGCGGGCCGGACGGGCATTATCATGTGACGCTGCGGATCGGCGGCGTTCCGGTGCGGTTCATGGTCGATACCGGGGCGAGCGACATGGTGCTGACCCCCGCCGACGCGAAACGGGTGGGCATCGACCTCGCCCGGCTGGCCTTCGTCGGCACCGCGACCACCGCGAACGGCGAGGTGGCGACGGCGCGGGTAAGGCTGCATGACGTGACGCTGGGGCCGGTCACCGACCCGGTGGTGTCGGCCGAGGTGAACAAGATGGCGATGGACAGCTCGCTCTTGGGCATGTCCTACCTGCAACGCTTCGGCAAGATCGAGATCGCGGGCGATCACATGGTGCTGACGCGGTAGGGGCCCGGCTTCGGCGGCCGGGGGCGCCGCCCCCGGACCCCCGGGATACTTGGGAACGGAAGATCAGGGGCGAGGGATCAGCGTTCGGCCTTCTTCTGCCAGCGGCCCGAGTCTTCCGACCAGTATTGCGCGCGCGTGCCCGCGTCGGTCAGCGCCTTCCACTGCTGGCGGGCGGCGGCGACTGCGGCGGGGTCGTTGCCGTCAAAGAGGATGCAGAGCCGGTCGAGGCTTGCCGCCTCGGCGGCGGTCACCGGCGCGCCGTCGATCGCCATCACGCAGGTGGCGCCGTTCGGACAGGTGGCGGCGTTGGTCAGCAAGACCGGCTGATCGGCATCATGCGGGCCACCGGCAAGACCGTGCGGCAGGAAGCCCTCCTCGGCGGTCAGCCAAAGCTTTTCATCGAGCCAGCCCAGCCGGGCGGGATCGAGCCCACGCACCGCGACGCGCCAGCCCTGCCCGCGCGCGCGCTCGATCAGCAGCGGCAGCGCGGTTTCGAGCGGCGACTGGGTCAGGTGGTAGAAATAGGCGGCACCCATCCGCGCCTACCCCTCGTAGCGGTCGCGGATCAGCCGGTCGAGCGCGCGCACGCCCCAGCCGGTGGCGCCCTTGGGCGACAGCTCCAGATCGGATTTCACCAGCGCGGTGCCCGCGATGTCGAGGTGGCACCAGGGCGTTTCGGGCTTCACGAAGCGGTGCAGGAACTCGGCGGCGGTGATTGCGCCCGCCTCGCGGCCGCAGGAGTTGCGCATGTCGGCGATGCGGGATTTGAGCATCTTGTCATAGGCATCGCCCAGCGGCATCCGCCAGGCGCCCTCGCCCTCGGCGCCCGCGGCCTTGATGAAGGCGGCGCAGAGGTCATCGTTGTTGGAAAACACCCCGGTCATCTCGTGCCCCAGCGCCACGATGATCGCGCCGGTCAGGGTGGCGAGGTTGATCATGGCGGTGGGATTGAAGCGGTCCTGCGCGTACCAGAGCACGTCGGCCAGCACGAGGCGGCCTTCGGCATCGGTGTTGATCACCTCGATGGTGTCGCCCTTCATGGATTTCACCACGTCGCCGGGGCGCTGCGCGGTGCCCGAGGGCATGTTTTCGACCAGCCCGACAAGGCCGACCACATTGGCCTTGGCGCGCCGCAGCGCCAGCGTGCGCATCACGCCCGCCACGACGCCCGCACCGCCCATGTCCATCGTCATGTCTTCCATGCCCTGCGCGGGCTTGATCGAGATGCCGCCGGTGTCGAACACCACGCCCTTGCCGACCAGCGCGAAGGGCGCCGCCCCCGCCTTGCCGCCGCGCCACTGCATCACGACGACTTTCGACGGGCTGGCGGAGCCCTGCCCGACCCCGAGCAGCGCACCCATGCCGAGTTTGGCGAGGTCGGCTTCCTCCAGGATCTCGACCTCCAACCCCAGGTCCTGCATCGCGGCGAGGCGGGCCGCGAAATCGTCGGTGGTCAGCACGTTGGCGGGTTCGTTGACCAGATCGCGGGTGAAGAACACGCCTTCCGCCACGGCGGCCAGCGGGGCGGCGGCGGCGGCCACCGCTTCCGGCGCGGCAACGGCGAAGGTCACCTCGCCGCGCGGCTTGACCTCGGCGGTCTTGTGGGTCGCGAAGTCGTAATCGCGCAGCGCGAGGCCGAGCGAGATTTCGGCGGCGCGCGGGTTCGCCCCGGCCAGCACCAGCACCGGCGCCGCGCCGCGGGCGCGACCGATCGCCGCCCCGGCGCGGCGCGCCTCAGCCGCCGTCGGGCGCGGATCGAGGCGGATCACCTGCACCGCCTCGGCGGCGAGCCCGGCGGGAAAGGCCAGATCGGCGCCATCGCCCGGCTTCAGCGCGGCGAAAGCCTCGCTGGCCAGAAAGCGCGCCAGCGCCCCGCGCATCGGGCGGTCGAGCTTGCGCGCCAGCGGCGCCAGCACCCCGCCGGGCCCCGCGAAGACCGCGATGCGGCCGGGAAAGCGGACCGGATCGACCTCGTCAACGGCGCGGAAATGGATCGGGGCGGGGCGGCTCATGGCGGCGTTCCTTCGACGGCAGGGGGATCGCGGCAGAGCCTAGCCGCAGCCCCCGGCGTTGACCAGATATGAGTTTTCCCCGCCGGGGAATTCCGATACGGTCCGCCAATCGCAACCCCGGGGGAGCCCAAAGTGCCAAGATTCGACAGATACATGCTGTCGCAACTCATGATGCTGTTTGGATTCTTCTCGCTTGTGCTGGTGATGGTCTATTGGGTCAACCGGGCGGTTTTGCTGTTCAACCACCTGATCGGCGATGGCCAGTCGGTCGGCATCTTCCTGGAGTTGACGATGCTGAGCCTGCCCAACGTGATCAAGATCATGCTGCCCCTGTCGGCCTTCGCGGCGGCGGTCTATGTCACCAACCGGCTGTCGAGCGAAAGCGAACTGGTGGTGATGCAGGCGGTCGGGCTGTCGCCCGCGCGACTGGCGCGGCCGGTGGTGATGTTCGGGCTGGTGGTGGCGGTGCTGGTTGCGCTCTTGGCCAATTTCCTGGTGCCGCGCAGCCGCACCCTGCTGGCCGTGCGCAGCGCCGAGATGGCGCAGAACGTCACCGCCAAGTTCCTGACCGAGGGCAAGTTCATCCATCCGACCGATGACGTGACGCTGTTCATCCGGCAGATCACGCCGCTGGGCGAGATGCGCGACGTGCTGTTGTCGGACGGGCGCGCCAAGGACAGCCGCACCGCCTATTCGGCGCGCCGCGCCCTGCTGGTAAAGGTCGATGGCGGCCAGAAGCTGGTGATGTTCGACGGCATTGCGCAGACGCTGACGCTGGCGGACCGGCGGCTGGCGACGACGCGGTTCTCGGATTTCGCCTATGATCTGGACAGCCTAATCACCCCGCCGGGGCCGCGACAACGCGATGTGGCGGAGTTCTCCACACCGACGCTGTTTCGCGCCGACCCCGCCGACATCGCCACCTCGACCGGTGACCGGGCGGCCTTCCTCTACGAGGCCAACCTGCGGCTGTCGGCGCCGCTGACGGCCATCGCCGCCGCCTTGCTGGGCTTCGCCTGCCTGATGCTGGGCACGTTCAGCCGCTTTGGCAACTGGCGCCAGATCGGCGTCGGCGCGGTGCTTCTGATCCTGTTGCAGCTTCTGGTGGACTGGTCGGCCGGCATCGGTGCCACCGACCCGCGGCTGTGGCCGATCGCCTACCTGCCGCCCGCCTGCGGCGGCGCGGTGGCCGTGGTCATGCTCTGGATCGCCGGGAGGCCGCAGTCGGGCGGGCGGCGCACGGCGGTGCCGACCGGACTGGGGGCGGCATGACGCTGAGCCTTTACGTCGCGCGCAAGTTCCTGATGGCGTTCCTGCTGGTCTTCACCGGGTTCGCCGGGGTTCTGATGCTGCTCGATCTGGTGGAGGAACTGCACCGCGCGTCCGGGCAGGCGATCAGCTTCGCGCAGGCGGCGGGGCTGGCGGCGCTGAACACGCCCGACGGGCTTTACCGCATCCTGCCGCTGGTCACGATCCTGGCCACGCTGATCCTGTTTCTTGGCCTCGCGCGGACCAGCGAACTGGTGGTGGTGCGCGCCGCCGGACGGTCGGCGCTGCGCTGCCTGGTGCCCGTGGTGCTGACGGCGCTGGTGATCGGCGTCGTCGGGGTCGCGGTGATGAACCCGATCGTCGCGGTCACCTCGGATGCCTATGACAAGCTGCAAAGCCACTATTCCGCGGGCGGCCCGGAAAACGTGATGTCGATCACCCGGGAGGGGGTCTGGCTGCGACAGGGCAGCGCCGAGGGTCAGACCGTGATCCGGGCGGAACATGCCAGCCTTGACGGCACCCAACTGACCAACGCCTCGTTCCTCAGCTTCGATGCCACCGGCCAGCCGCTGACGCGGATCGAAGCCGCCACCGCCGAGCTTGGCGGCGGGGCCTGGGCGCTGACCGACGCCAAGGTCTGGCACTTCGCCGACACCGCCAACCCCGAGCTGATGGCGACCACGGCGGCCACGATGTCGCTGCCCTCCGACCTGACGCGCCAGCAGATCCGCGACAGTTTCGGCGCGCCGGGCGAGGTGCCGATCTGGCAACTGCCCGCCTTCATCGACCAGTTGGTGAAGGCCGGATTCTCGGCGCGCGAACAGCGGGTCTGGCTCCAGATGGAACTGGCGCTGCCGCTGCTGCTGGCGGCGATGGTGCTGATCGGCGCCGGGTTCACGATGCGCCACGTCCGCTTCGGCCACAGCGGGATGCTGGTGCTGTTCGCGCTGATCGCCGGATTCTCGATCTTCTTTCTGCGCAACTTCGCGCAGGCGCTGGGGGCCAGCGGGCAGATCCCGATCGTGCTGGCCGCCTGGGGGCCGCCGGCGGTCGCGGTGCTGCTGTCGATGGGCCTGCTCTTGCATCTGGAGGACGGCTGATGCGGCGCGTCCTGTCCGGTCTGGCCCTCTGGCTCGCGCTGCTTGGCGCCCTGCCCGCCCCGGCGCAGGATGCGGCCACGCCCGAACCGGCCAGCCTGGTGGCCGACAGCGTGCAGGCGCAGGGCGGCGGCATACTCGTTGCGGCGGGCAATGTCGAAGTGCTCTACCAGGGCTCCCGGCTGCGCGCCGTGAAGGTCACCTATGACCAGAACGCGAACCGGCTGGTCATCGTGGGGCCGCTGACCCTGATCGACGCCGACGGCCACGCCACCCTGCTGGCCGACAGCGCCGACCTGTCGGCCGATCTGATGAACGGCATCCTGCTGAGCGCGCGCATGGTGCTGGACCAGAAGATGCAGGTCGCCGCGACCCGGATCGACCGCGTCGGCGGGCGCTACACCCAGTTGACGCAAACCGTCACCTCGTCCTGTCAGGTCTGCGCCGCGCATCCGGTGCCGCTGTGGGAAATCCGGGCCAGGCGGGTGATCCATGACCAGCTCAAGCAGCAGATGTATTTCGAGGATGCGCACTTGCGCTTTGCCGGGGTGCCGGTGTTCTACTTTCCCGTCCTTCGCCTGCCCGACCCGACCGTGCAGCGGGCGCGCGGCTTCCTGATCCCGAACCTTTACGCATCGAGCAACTTCGGCACCGCGCTGAAACTGCCCTATTTCATCCCGTTCGGGCCCTCCAGTGATCTGACGGTGACCCCGTTCCTCGGCACCAAGGCCGCCCGCTCGCTGTCGGTGCGCTACCGCCAGGCCTTCGACAGCGGCGCGATCGAGATCAACGGCGCGACCTCGCGCGACGCGCTGGTGCCCGGCAAGCAGCGCGGCTATCTGTTCGCCAGCGGCAATTTCGCGCTGCCGCAGGGCTTCCGGCTGCAGTTTCAGCTTCAGACCGTCAGCGACCCCGACTATTTCCTGAACTACGGGCTGCCCCAGGTCGACCGGCTGGAAACCGGGGTCGAGATCAGCCGGACCACGCGCGATGAATACATCGACGGCAGCATCCTGCACTTCCACTCGATCCGCGCGGGCGATGACAACGCCACCCTGCCCAACAACGTCGGCACCTTCGACTGGGTGCGCCGGTTCCAGCCCGGGCTGGTGGGCGGCACGGTGACGCTGTCGTTCCGCTCGATGGCGCTGATCCGGGCGTCATCCGACCCGATCGCCGGGCGCGATGTCACCCGCGCCGGCGTGCTGGCCGACTGGCACCGCAACTGGGTGCTGCCCGGCGGCATCATCGCCACCGCCGTCGCCGCGGTGCAAAGCGACGTCTACCGGATCGCGCAGGACCCGACCTACGGCTCGCCCCTGACGCGCACCCTGCCGCAGGCGGCGGTGGAACTGCGCTGGCCCTGGGTGCGGGCGGGGGCCAACGGCGCCGCGCAGGTGATCGAGCCGATCGTGCAACTGATCTGGAGCCCGAGGTCGGTGACCGGCGTGCCGAACGAGGATTCGCAACTGTCCGAGTTCGACGAGGGCAACCTGTGGTCGCTGGACCATTTCAGCGGCGTCGATGGCACCGAGACCGGCGCGCGCGCCAATATCGGCCTGTCCTGGACCCGCTACGCCCCCGAGGGCTGGTCCTTCGGCGTGACGGCGGGGCGCATCTTCCGGCAGATCAGCGCGACCTCTTTCGATCCGGCCGCCGGTCTCGGCGGCGCCGCGTCGGACTGGCTGGTGGCGGGCCAGGTGCGCTGGAAGGGCCTCGACGTGATCAACCGCACCGTCTTCGACACCAGCGGCATCGCCAAGGAGGAACTGCGCCTGCAATGGTCGGGCGGGCGCTTTCAGGTTGGCACCAGCTACCTGTGGATGGTCGCCAACCCGGCCAGCCTGTCGCTGTCCACCCTGCCCTCGCGCGAGTGGATCATGGACGCCAGCTACCCGATCCGCCCCGACTGGAGCGGCAAGGTCGCCTGGCGCTATGACTTCGTCGCCAATCGGGCCGATGCCACCGGGCTCGGCTTCACCTGGCGCAACGAATGCATCAGCGTTGATCTTTCCCTCTCGCGTCTCTATGCGTCCTCGACTAGTGTTTCGCCCACCACGACCTTTGGTTTTTCGGTCGGTCTGATCGGCTTCGGCGGAACCGCGGGCAGCGCCGCAGGGCAAAGCCAGTGCGCCAGATGAGGCCGCGCCGACGGGGGCCGCGCAGAACGGCGCACCGAAGCGTCGACCAAGGAACGAGCAGAACGGACCCGACATGCGCCTGACCCTTTCGCTGACCGCCTGCCTGGCCCTGCTGGCCCCCGGCCTTTCGGCCGCGGCGCAGGATGGCACCCCCTTCGCCCCCGTCGTGATGGTGAATGAACGCGCCATCACCAGTTACGAGGTCACGCAGCGCGAGGCGCTGCTGACCCTGCTCAGCGGCCCGGGCGACCACCATGACGAGGCGATCAAGGGCCTGATCGACGACCGGCTGCGGGTGGCCGAAGCCAAGCGCGACGGCCTCATCGTCGGCGACACCGACGTGAAGAACGGCATGACGGAATTCGCCGCGCGGTCGAACCTGAAGGTCGACGAGTTCCTGGCCAAGCTGCAGCAGGGCGGCGTCGATCCGCAGACCTTCCGCGACTTCGTGATCGCCGGGCTGGCCTGGCGCGCGGTGGTCAGCGCCACCATCGCGCCGACGGTAAAGGTCAGCGACGCCGACATCGAGGATGCGCGCCAGCTCAGCCTGGCCCATGCCGTGCCGCGGGTGCTCTTGTCGGAACTGATCCTGCCCGCCACGCCCGAGTACATCGGCCAGACCGGCCCGCTGGCCGAACATCTGTCGGCGACGCTGAAGGGCGATGCCGCCTTCGCGGCCGCGGCACAGCAATACTCGGTGTCGGATTCCGCGAAGAATGGCGGCAAGATCGACTGGATTCCGGTGTCGAACCTGCCGCAGACCGTGGTGACGGCGATCGTCGGCCTTTCGCCGGGCGAGGTGTCCAAGCCGCTTTTGCTGCCCAATGCGATCGGGCTCTTTGAACTGCGCGGCCTCGCCGACGCCGCCCCGCCATCGGCCGCGCAGATCAGCGTGGATTACATGGAATACCGGATCCCCGATGTCCACACGCCCGAAGGGGCCGCCGCGCTCGCCCGCGTGCATGACAAGGCAACCGGCTGCGGCGATCTTTACGGCCTGGCCAAGGGCGCGCCCGAGGGTATCCTGACGCGGGTCAGCCAAACGCTGACCGCGGTGCCCGCCGATGTCGCGCTCGAACTGGCCAAGCTTGATCCGGGCGAGGTGTCCACCACGATCCGGCAGGGGCCGAACACGGTTCTGCTGATGCTGTGCAGCCGCACGGTGACCGAGACCCCGCCGCAGTCCCAGGACGACCTGCGCAATGCGCTGTTCAACGCCCGGGTCAACACGCTCGCCGACGCCAAGCTGGACAAGTTGCGCGCGGCGGCGAACATCCGCACCCCATGAGCCACCCGCCGATCGCGCTGAGCTGCGGCGAGCCCGCCGGCATCGGCCCCGAGATCGCCGCCAAGGCCTGGGCCGCGCTGGGCGCGCACCTGCCCTTTGTCTGGCTCGGTGATCCCGCGCACCTGCCCGCAGGCACGCCGCACGTGATCCTTGCCGACCCGGCCGGGGCTGCTGTCGCCGCGCAAACCGGCGTGCCGGTGCTGCCGGTCCGCTTTGCCGCCGCCGCCACGCCGGGCCGCCCGGCGCCGGAAAACGCCCAATGCGTGATCGACGCGATCGCGCTGGGGGTGCGGCTGGTGCAGGCCGGGGCCTGTGCGGCGCTGACCACCGCGCCGATCCACAAGAAGGCGCTGAAGGACGGCGCGGGCTTTGCCTTTCCGGGCCATACCGAGTTCCTCGCCCATCTGGCGGGGGTGGAGCGGGTGGTGATGATGCTGGCGGCCCCCGGCCTGCGCGTAGTGCCCGCCACGGTCCACATCGCGCTGGCCGAGGTGCCGCGCGCGCTGACCGCAGAGTTGCTGGAAGAGGTGATCCGCATCACCCGCGCCGGGCTGATCCGCGATTTCGGCCTGCCCGCGCCGCGCCTCGCGGTGGCCGGGCTGAACCCGCACGCGGGCGAAGGCGGCGCGATGGGGCGCGAGGAGATCGAGATGATCGCGCCCTTGCTGGCGCGGCTGCGGGCCGAGGGGATGGACCTGATCGGGCCGCTGTCGGCCGACACGATGTTCCACCCGGCGGCTCGGGCGGGCTATGACGCGGCGGTCTGCATGTACCACGATCAGGCGCTGATCCCGATCAAGACCATCGACTTCGCGGGCGGCGTCAACGTCACGCTGGGCCTGCCCTTCGTGCGCACCTCGCCCGACCACGGCACCGCCTTCGACATCGCCGGGAAAGGCGTGGCCGATCCGACCAGCCTGATCGCCGCGCTCAGGATGGCGGACGCGATGGCGGCGGCGCGGCGCTAGTGGGGGGCTGTCTGCCCCCCACACCCCCCGAGAGTATTTTCGCCAGGAAGAATGGGTGACCGGTTTTGGCTGCAATCGACGGTTTGCCGCCTCTGCGCGAGGTGATCGCGGCGCACGGGCTGAGCGCGAAGAAGGCGCTGGGGCAGAACTTCCTGCTCGACCTGAACCTGACCGCGAAGATCGCGCGGGCGGCGGGCGACCTGACCGGCGCGGATGTGCTGGAGGTCGGGCCGGGGCCGGGCGGGCTGACGCGCGGGCTGCTGGCGGCGGGGGCGCGGCGCGTGCTGGCGGTCGAAAAGGACGCCCGCTGCCTGCCCGCGCTGGCCGAGATCGCGGCGCATTATCCGGGGCGGCTCGAGGTCGTGATGGGCGACGCGCTGGCGCTGGATGCGGCGGCGCGGCTGGTGCCGCCGATCAGGGTGGTGGCGAACCTGCCCTACAACATCGGCACCGAACTCTTGATCCGCTGGATGACGCCCGCGATCTGGCCGCCGTTCTGGCAGAGCCTGACGCTGATGTTCCAGAAAGAGGTGGCCGAGCGGATCGTGGCGAAGCCCGGATCAAAGGCCTATGGGCGGCTGGCGCTGATGGTGCAGTGGCGGGCCGAGGCGCGGATCGTGCTGACACTGCCGCCCGAGGCCTTTACCCCGCCGCCCAAGGTCAGTTCGGCGGTGGTGCACATCGTGGCGCTGCCCGCGCCGCGCTATCCGGCCGATGCGGGCGTGCTGGCGCGGCTGACGGCGGCGGGGTTCAACCAGCGGCGCAAGATGCTGCGCGCCAGCCTGCGCGGGCTGGCGCCCGACATCGAGGACAAGCTGCGCGCCGCCGGGATCGAACCGACGGCACGGGCGGAGGAGATTCCGCTGGAAGGATTTTGCGCGCTCGCCCGCCTGCTGGCGGGCTGAGCGCAGGGACCGGGCGGCCTGGAACGAATTGCGCTCGATCTGACGCAAGGAGATCAGAATTCGCCCAGGTCCTGGGGCGAATTCTGATTCAAGATGAACGCAATTCGTTCTATTCGGCGGCTTCGCTGCGCGAGTCGTCGGCGCCGGGGCCCGTGTCGGCGGCCGGGGCGGTGCCCTCGGTTGCACGCGGACGGCGCGGGGCACGCGGGCGGCGCACGGCGGCGCGGGCGGGCTCGGCGGCCGCATCGTTCGCCACGGGGGCGGCCGAGGCGGTTTCGGGCGCGGCCATCGCAGGCGGTTCCGCGATCAGCCCGGCCATCATCGGCGCGTTGTCACGCGGCTGCGGTTCCGGGCGATCGGACGGATAGGCCGGGCGCGGTTCGCGTGGCGGCTGCGGGCTGCGAGGCCCGCTGCTGCGGGTGTCGTTGCTGCGGGTGTCGTTGCCACGGTTGTCGTTGCCACGGTTGTCGTTGCCACGGTTGTCGTTGCTGCGGTTGTCGCCGCCACGGTTGTCGCCGCCGCGATTGTCGTTGCCACGGTTGTCGTTGCTGCGGTTGTCGCCGCCACGGTTGTCGCCGCCGCGATTGTCGTTGCCGCGATTGTCGTTGCCGCGATTGTCGTTGCTGCGGTTGCCGTTCGACCGGTTCTCGTTGCCACGGTTGTCGTTGCGGGGCTGTTGGCGTTGCTCGGGCGTTTCGACCAGGCCGCTGTCGTTGTAGCGCCCGTCGCCCAGGTCCAGCACCTCGTTGCCGCGCGGCTGATCGCCGTAGCCATCGTCGCGTCGCTGGTCGTCGCCACCGGGACGGCCGTCCTGATCGCGGCTCATCTCGCGTGTCGCTTCGCCCAGCATGCGGATATAATGCTCGGCGTGCTGCTGGTAGTTTTCCGATGCCACACGGTCATTCGACAGCTGCGCATCGCGCGCAAGCTGGGTGTATTTGTCGATGACCTGTTGCGGGGTGCCGCGCACCTTGCCCTCGGGGCCCGAGGAGTCGAAGACGCGGTTGATGACGTTTCCAAGCGAACGCGGGCGGTTCGGCTTTGAACGCGATCGGGACTTTGATGATCTCATGGTTTCGCTTTATCCAGCCGTGATGGGGCTTTGCCCGAACCCCGGCGGCGCCTCGCGCGTCTCGCTTCGGTTCTGTTTCGGGCATGTGCGGGCATATGGGCGCAGGGGACAGATCGAAAACGTCCGCCCCGAACCTTGCTTGAGTAACCATGCCATGCCGGGCAGAGCAAGCAGAATCTGCATGAGGTGTGGGCAGAACGGCGGATTCACGGGCCGGTGCGGCGGAATGCCCACGGGTTCAGGGCGCGCGGGCGGCCACGACGCGGTCGCGGCCGTCGAGATCGGGATGCACGGCGGCGCCCTGCAACCCGGCCGCGCGGAAGAGCGCGGTCACCGCGGCGCCCTGCGTCGGGCCGATCTCGACCAAGAGCCGCCCGCCGGGGGCGAGATGGGCGCCCGCCCCGGCCGCAATCGCGCGATAGGCGGCCAGACCGTCGCCGCCGGGGGTCAGGGCCAGATGCGGTTCCCAGTCGCGCACCTCGGGGGCGAGGGCGGGCATCTCGGCCGCGGCGATATAGGGCGGGTTCGCGACGATCAGCTCGAAGCGGCCAGTGACCTGCGCGAACCAGTCCGAGGCGCGGAAGCTGGCGCGGGCGGCGAGGCCCAGCGCGGCGGCGTTTTCGCGCGCGACGGCAAGGGCGGCGTCGGACAGGTCGATGCCAAGGCCGCTGGCACTGGGGCGCTCGGCGAGCAGGGTCAAGAGGATGCAGCCCGAGCCGGTGCCGAGGTCGAGGACGGTGGCGAAGGGCGCCGACAGCGCGGCGGCGATCAGGCATTCCGTCTCGGGGCGCGGGTCGAGCACGTCGCGGGTGACGCGGAAGGGGCGGCCCCAGAACAGCCGCTGGCCGGTGATCTGGCTGACCGGCTGGCGCGCGGCGCGGGCGGCGATGGCCGCCTCGAACCGGGCGGCGGCCTCGGGCGGCAGCAGGTCGGACATGTGCAGCGTCAGGCGGTTGGGCGCGATGCCGAGGGCGTGGCCCAGCAGAACGCGGGCGTCGCGGGCGGCATCCTCCACCCCGGCCTGACGCAGGCGCGGGATCGCGAAGCGCAGCGCGTCGGCGCCCGAGACAAGGCGCGTCATGCCTCCATCTCGGCGAGCTTGCGGGCCTGATCGTGCGCCACCAGCGCGTCGATCACCTCGGTCAGGTCGCCCGCCATGATCGCGTCGAGTCGGTAGAGTGTCAGGTTGATGCGGTGGTCGGTCATGCGGCCTTGGGGAAAGTTGTAGGTGCGGATGCGTTCGGAGCGGTCGCCCGAACCGACCTGCGAGCGCCGGTCGGCCGAGCGTTCTGCGTCGATCCGGCCGCGTTCGAGGTCGTAGAGCCGCGCGCGCAACACCTGCATCGCGATGGCGCGGTTCTGGTGCTGCGACTTCTGCGCCGAGGTGACGATGATGCCGGTGGGCAGGTGGGTGATGCGCACCGCCGAATCGGTGGTGTTGACGTGCTGGCCACCCGCCCCGCTGGCGCGCATCGTGTCGATGCGGATGTCGGTCGCGGGGATGTCGATATCGACCTCTTCCGCCTCGGGCAGCACGGCGACGGTGGCGGCCGAAGTGTGGATGCGCCCGCCCGCCTCGGTGGTGGGCACGCGCTGGACCCGGTGCACGCCGGATTCGTATTTCAGCCGGGCAAAGACCCCCTCGCCCGTCACCGCGGCGGTGACCTCCTTGATGCCGCCGAGTTCGGTCGTCTGCTCTTCGAGGATCTGGAAGCGCCAGCCCTGCTGTTCGGCATGGCGCTGATACATCCGCAGAAGGTCGGCGGCGAAGAGCGCGGCCTCCTCGCCCCCCGTGCCGGGGCGAATTTCGAGGATGGCGGGGCGCGCGTCGGCGGCGTCCTTGGGCAGCAAGGCCAGCCGCAGCGCCTGCTCCATCTCGGGGATGCGGGCCTTCAGGCGGGGCATCTCATCCTCGGCCAGCGCGCGCATCTCGGGATCGGTCAACATCGCTTGCGCCTCGTCCAGATCGGCCAGCGCGCGGCGGTAGGTGGCGATTTCGGCCACCACCGGCTTCAGCTCGGAATACTCGCGGCTGAGCGGCGCGATCTCGGCGGGCGGGGCGCCTGCGGCAAGCTTCGCTTCGAGGAACTCGAAACGGCGGGTGATCTGGTCGAGCTTGTCCAAGGGAACCATGCGGGGTCGTGTGACACGGGGCTTGGGGGCCGGTCAAGGGCCGGGGGCGCTGCCCCCGGACCCCCGGGATATTTGCGGACCGAAAGAGCGGGGCGCGGCGTCAGTTCAGGCGGGCGAGCCAGGCGGTCAGCCGGGCCTTGTTGACGCCCCAGTCGCCGTCGCCGAAGCGGGCGCGGGCGAAGGCGGCGAAGCTGGCGCCGCCGGGGGCGGGCAGCACCCGGACGTTGGTGAAGTCGGGGTAGCCCATCAGGCGGCTGCGGGTGATGTAGGTCATCCAGCCTTCGACGACCGAGCCCGCGAAAAGCTGCGTGCGCGGCCAGGCGCGGGCGACGGCGTCGATCCTGGCGGCGAGGTCGGCGGGCGGCATTGCGTAGACGGGCGCCGCGCCATCGCCGCCCGCGGGGCGCAGCAGGTAGCCGTTCTTGAGCCCCGCGACTCCCGCAGTGACGGGATCGACGTGCCAGCGCGCGGGCGGGTTGGGCGACAGGCGGACGTAGGCCATGAGGCCCGCGACCAGCAGGACGACGACGACAAGCGCGGCCCGCAGCACCGCCCTAGCCCCGCTTGTTCCAGCAGTAGAGGCACATCAGTTCGGTCGCCACATGGGCGCCCGCGATGGCGGTGGCGCCGCTGGTGTCATAGGCGGGCGAGACCTCGACGATATCGCCGCCGACCATGTTGATGCCCGCGAGGTCGCGCAGCATCGCCGCCGCCTGCCACGAGGTCAGCCCGCCCCAGACCGGCGTGCCGGTGCCCGGCGCAAAGGCCGGGTCGAGCGCGTCGATGTCGAAGGTGACATAGGTCGGATGCGCCCCCACGATCGCTTTCGCCTTGGCGACGGCCGCGGCGGTGCCCTTTTCATGCACCTCGCGGGCGTCGATGACATGGACGCCGAGGAAATCGTCGTTGTGGGTGCGGATGCCGATCTGCACCGAGCGGCTGGGGTCGACGATCCCCGATTTCACCGCCTTGTAGAACATCGTGCCGTGGTCGATGCGGCTGAAGTCGTCATCCACCCAGGTGTCGGAATGGGCGTCGAAATGGATGAGGCTCAGCGGCCCGAACTTCTCGGCATAGGCCTTGAGGATCGGGAAGCTGATGTAGTGGTCGCCGCCGAGCGCGATGGTGCCGGCCCCGGCGGCGAGGATGGTGCGGATATGGGCGGTCAGCGTGTCGGGGAAGTCCGCGACCCTGGCATAGTCGAAGGCAACATCGCCGTAATCGACGATTGAAAAATCGTCGAGCGGCGAGAAGCCCCAGCCGTAGGGCGGATCGAAGGGTTGCAGGGCGGAAGCCTCGCGGATCGCCCGCGGGCCGAAGCGGGTGCCGGTGCGGTGCGTCACCGCCTGATCGAAGGGCACCCCGGTGAAGGCCAGATCGACCCCGGTCAGATCCTTGGTGTAGCTGCGGCGCAGGAAACTGGTGGCGCCACCGAAGGCGTTCTCCCAGGCCAGACCGCGGTTGCCCTTGCGGGTGAAGGCGGTATCCACCTCGTTGCTGGCGTCTTCGAGGCCCATGCCGCGCGCTCCGTTCGTTGCTGCATCGACCCCTGACCTAGCGCGCGGCGGGGTCGCTGGCAACTCGGTCGCGGGCCGGTCCGCGCGATCACGGTTGCGCGAGGACGCCGACTCGCCCACGATGCGCGCGTGCCCTGACCCCGGATTCCCCCCTTGCGCCGCCTCTACGAAGACCCCGCCTATGACACCTCGCGCTGGCCGCCCAGCCATTGGCGCGCCAGCCTGCCCGCGCCCGCCCCGGCGGCGGCGCTGACCGGCTTTCTGCGCGCCGAGGTCGCGGTGATCGGCGCGGGCTATGCCGGGCTGAACGCGGCGCTGGAACTGGCGCGCGGGCATGGCGCCGACGTGGTGGTGCTGGATGCGGGACAGCCCGGCTGGGGCGCCTCGGGGCGCAACGGCGGATTCTGCTGCATCGGCGGCAGCAAGCTCAGCGACCGCCAGATCGTCGCCCGCGTCGGCGAGGGTGGCGCGCGCGATTTCCGCGACTTCCAACACCGCGCGATGGAGCGGGTGGCGGGGCTGCTGTCGCGCCACGGCATCGCCGCGCGGCAGGGCCCGACCGGCGACGTCTGCATTGCGCATTCGCCCCGCGCCCTCAAGGGGTTGCAGGACGAGGCCGAGGCCAAGATGACGCTTTACGGCGAGGCGACCGAACTGATCCCCGGCGCCGCGCTGGCCGAGCGCGGGCTGACCGGCGCGGGCTTTCAGGGTGCGGCGCTGTCGGAGACCGGCTTTCCGATCCAGCCGCTGACCTATGCCGAGGGGCTGGCGCGCGTTGCCCAGGGCGCGGGGGTGCGGATCTTCGGCCAAAGCCCGGTTGTGGCGCTGGCGCCCGAGGCTGGCGGCTGGCGGCTGACCACGCCGCAGGGGTCGATGCTGGCGCGCCGCGTGCTGATCGCGACCAACGGCTACACCTCCGACGATCTGCCGCCCTGGATCGGCGGGCGCACCCTGCCCGCGCAATCGGCGATTCTGGTGACCCGCCCGCTGACCGGGGCCGAGAAGCGCGCGCAGGGCTTCACCACGCCGATCATGGCCTATGACACGCGGCACCTGTTACACTATTTCCGCCACCTGCCGGACGGCCGCTTCCTGTTCGGGATGCGCGGCGGGGTCAGCGCGGCCCCGGCGGCGGCGCTGCGCAATGCCGCCCGCGTGCGGGCCGAGTTCGCGCGGTTGTTCCCGGCCTGGGCCGGGGTGGCGATCGAGACGGAATGGTCGGGATTTGTCTGCCTGACCGGCAGCCTGGCGCCCTTTGTCGGGCCGGTGCCGGGGGAGGCGGGGCTTTACGCGGCGTTCGGCTGGCATGGCAACGGCGTCGCCCCGGCCACGCTCGGCGGCGCGCTGGCTGCGGGGCTGATCGCGGGCAGCCCGACCCCGGTGCCCGCGCTGATGCGCGCCCCGCCGCGCCGCTTCGTGCTGCCGCCGCTGCGCCGGGTCTGGCTGCGCCTGGCCTATGCGCTTTACGGCTTGCAGGACGGCCCGCTGCCCTGAGCCGCCGCCTACGCCAGCGGCTGCGCCCGCTCCACCAGCCGCACGAAGAAGCTGGCACCGATCGGCGCCGCCTCGTCGTTGAAGTCGAACGCCGGGTGATGCAGCCCCGCCCCCGGCCCGGTGCCGAGGAAGAGATAGGCGCCCGGCCGCGATTCGAGCATGTAGCTGAAATCCTCGGCGCCCATCTCGCGGCCCGCCGCGGCATCGACCAGATCGGCGCCCACCACGTCGCGCGCCACGTCGGCCGCGAACTCGGTCTTGGCCGGGTCGTTCACCGTCGCCGGATAGCCCCAGTCGTAGTCAAGGCGCGCCTGCACGCCATAGGCTGCCGCGTGGCCCTCGATGATCTCGTGGAAGCGTGTCTTCACCAGTTCGCGCAACTCGGGGCTGAAGGTGCGGATGGTGGCGCAGAACCAGGCCGTTTCCGGAATGATGTTCGAGGCGGACCCGGCGTGGAACTGCGTCACCGAGATGACGATCTCGTCCAGCGCATGGGCGTTGCGCGTCACGATGGTTTGCAGCGCCTGCACCATGCCGACGCCCGCGATCAGCGGGTCGATGGTCTCGTGCGGGGTGGCGCCGTGGCCGCCCTTGCCGGTGAGATGAACCCAGGCGGTATCGACCGCCGCCATCAGCGGCCCCGGCGTGGTGTTGAAGCTGCCGAAGGGCTGGTTCGGCACGTTGTGGATGCCGTAGACTTGGGTGATGCCGAAACGGTCCATGATGCCCTCCTGCACCATCACCTCGCCGCCGCCGCCGTCTTCCTCGGCCGGCTGGAAGATCAGCGCGACACGGCCGGAAAACCGCCGCGTCTCGGCCAGATACTTCGCCGCGCCCAGCAGCATCGTGGTGTGCCCGTCATGGCCGCAGGCATGCATCTTGCCTGCCACGGTCGAGGCATGATCCGCCCCCGTCGTCTCGGTGACCGGCAGCGCGTCCATGTCGGCGCGCAGGCCGATGGTCGGGCCCGCGCCGGTGCCGTTGATGATCGCCACGATGCCGGTCTGCGCGATGCCCTCGTGGATCTCGTCTACGCCGAATTCACGCAGCCGCGCCGCCACGAAGGCCGCCGTTTCGGTGCAGTCGAACTTCAGTTCCGGGTGCATGTGCAGATGGCGGCGCCAGGTCTTCATCTCGTCGGCGTAATCGGCGATACGGTTCAGCACGGGCATTCTGGACTCCTTCGGGCAATCGCGGTTAATCCCCACCTGAACCCGAAAAGCCCGGAGGCCGCAATGCCCGACCGCCCCCTTGCCCCTGTCGAAAGCGACAGCCTCGTTCACGACCCCGACGGCGGCATGCCCCGCCTGCTGGAAATCATGGCCCGCCTGCGCGACCCGGCCACCGGCTGCCCCTGGGATGTCGAACAAAGCTTCGCAACCATCGCCCCCTACACGATCGAGGAGGCCTACGAGGTCGCCGACGCCATCGAGCGGCAGGCCTGGGACGAATTGCGCGGCGAGTTGGGCGACCTGCTGTTGCAATCGGTGTTTCACGCGCAGATGGCGGCGGAGGCCGGGCTTTTCACCTTCGACGAGGTGGTGCGGGGCATCGCCGACAAGATGGTGGCGCGCCACCCCCACGTGTTCGGCGACGAAAGCCGCGACAAGTCGGCCGACCAGCAGACGGTGGACTGGGAACGCGTGAAGGCCGCCGAACGCGCCGCCAAGGCCGAACATGGCGTGCTCGACGGCGTCGCGGTGGGCCTGCCCGCCCTGCTGCGCGCGGTCAAGCTGCAAAAGCGCGCGGCGCGGGTCGGCTTCGACTGGCCCAGCACCTCCGAGGTTCTCGACAAGATCGTCGAGGAGGCGCGCGAACTGGTCGAGGCGCGCGACACCCTGACCGAGGCCGAGACCTTCGAGGAGTTCGGCGACCTGATGTTCGTCATGGCCAACCTCGCCCGCCACCTGAAGATCGACCCAGAAGCCGCGCTCCGCGCTGCGAATTCCAAGTTCACCCGCCGCTTTGGCGCAATCGAGGCCGCGCTGGCCGCGCAGGGCAAGCGCCCCGAGGACAGCAACCTCGCCGAGATGGACGCGCTCTGGGATGCCGCGAAGGCCGCCGAGAAAAGGGCCTGAGCGGCCCCTCGACAATCCCGACGACATGGGTTTTCCTGCGCCCGAACAGGAGGCCCCCATGACCCGCCCGCGCAAGATCATCATCGACACCGATCCCGGCCAGGACGACGCCGTGGCGATCCTGCTGGCGTTGGCCAGCCCGGCGGAAATCGAGGTGCTGGGGATCACTGCCGTGGCCGGCAACGTGCCGCTGCCGCTGACCCGGAAGAACGCGAGGATCATCTGCGAACTTGCTGGAAAACCTGATACAAAGGTCTTTTCCGGCTGCGACGCGCCGTTGCAGCGCAAGCTGGTGACGGCGGAGCATGTGCACGGCAAGACCGGCCTCGACGGCCCGGCGATGACCGACCCGGTGATGCCGCTGCAAGCCCAGCACGGCGTCGATTTCATCATCGACACCCTGCGCGCCGAACCCGTCGGCACGGTGACGCTCTGCCCCCTTGGCCCGCTGACCAACATCGCCACGGCGATGCTGAAGGCGCCCGACATCATCCCCCGGATTCAGGAAATCGTGCTGATGGGGGGGGCCTATTTCGAGGTCGGCAACATCACCCCGGCGGCCGAGTTCAACATCTATGTCGACCCGGAAGCCGCTGATATCGTGTTCAAATCTGGCGCAAATCTGGTGGTGATGCCGCTCGATGTCACGCACAAGGCGCTGACCACCCGGCCCCGGATCGAGGCGTTCCGCAACCTTGGCACCCCGGCCGGGCGCTGCGTCGCCGAGTGGACGGATTATTTCGAACGCTTCGACATGGGCAAATACGGCAGCGAGGGCGCGCCCTTGCATGACCCCTGCGTCACGGCCTACCTGATCCGCCCCGACCTGTTCACAGGCCGCCACGTCAACGTGGTCATTGAAACCAAAGGCGAATTCACCCTTGGCATGACCGTCGCCGACTGGTGGGGCGTCTCGGGCCGCGCGCCCAACGCGATGTTCATGGGCGACATCGACGCCGAAGGCTTCTTTGCCCTGCTGACCGAACGGATCGCGCGGCTCTGATCGCCCAACGATTTTTCGCCGGAAAATCGTTCCCGGATCGGTCCGGCGCACCTATGTAGAGGGCCAGAGGAGCGCCCGATGACGCTGCAGATGCCGTTCGACAACAGCTACGCCCGCCTGCCCGCGCGGTTCTACGCGCGGCTCGACCCCACCCCGGTCGCCGCCCCCGGCCTGATCGCGATCAACGACACGCTGGCCCGCGCCCTCGGGCTCGACCCCGTGGCGCTGGCCACGCCCGAAGGCCTCGCGATTCTCGCGGGCAATCGCGTTCCTGAAGGCGCCGAGCCGCTGGCGCAGGCCTATGCCGGGCACCAGTTCGGCGGCTGGAACCCGCAACTGGGCGACGGCCGCGCGATCCTCTTGGGCGAGGTCATCGCAACCGACGGGAAACGCTACGACATTCAACTGAAGGGCGCGGGGCCCACGCCGTTCTCGCGCCGTGGCGACGGCCGCGCCTGGGTCGGCCCGGTGATCCGCGAATACCTGGTCTCGGAAGCCATGCAAGCGCTTGGCGTGCCCACCACCCGCGCGCTCGCCGCCGTCACCACCGGCGAGGACGTGTACCGCGAAACCGTGCTGCCCGGCGCTGTGCTCGCCCGCGTCGCCTCCAGCCATATCCGCGTCGGCACCTTCCAGTTCTTCGCCGCCCGGGGCGATGTCGACGCCCTGAAAATCCTCACCGATCACGCCCTTGCCCGCCACTTCCCCGGCACGCCGGGCGCGCTTGGCCTGCTGGAGGCCGCCACAGCCGCTCAGGCCCGCCTTGTCGCGCAGTGGATGAGCCTTGGCTTCATCCACGGCGTGATGAACACCGACAATTCCCACGTCGGCGGCGAGACCATCGACTACGGCCCCTGCGCCTTCATGGACGATTACCACCCCGACCGGGTGTTCTCGTCGATCGACCAGTTCGGCCGCTACGCCTATGCCGCCCAGCCGCAGATCGCGGTCTGGAACATGGCGCAACTGGCGACCGCCCTGCTCCCGCTGATCGACCCCGACCGCAACGCCGCCATCGAGGCCGCCACCGCCGTCGTGCAGGGCTTCGCCGAAAGCTACGAGGCGGCCTGGCTCGCCCGCTTCCGCGCCAAGATCGGCCTTGTCACCGCCGAAGAGGGTGACGGCGGGCTGATCGAGATGCTGCTGGGCCGCATGGCCAGCCTGCGCGCCGACTTCACCCGCAGCTTCCGCGGCCTCGCCGAGGGCACCGCCCGCGCCGAATTCGCCGAGCCCGAGGCCTGGGACAGTTGGGCGCAGGACTGGCGCGCCCGCCTTGCCCGCGAGGGCCGGACCGAGGCCGACGCCCGCGCCACCGCCGCCCGTGTCAACCCCGCGATCATCCCGCGCAACCACCGGGTCGAGGCCGCGATCCAGGCCGCCGTGGCGGGTGATCTCGCCCCGTTCCGCCGCCTGAACGCCGCCCTTGCCCGCCCCTTCCACCATGCCGCCGCCGACGCCGACCTCACCGCCGCGCCGCACGCCCATGAGGCGGTGCGCCAGACCTTCTGCGGCACCTGAGATGATGCATGCCTTGCCCGCGCCGGCCGACGGCGCGCTGCGCGTCGCGTCGTGGAACATCCGCAAATGCCTCGGGATCGACCGCCGCCGCGACCCCGACCGCACGCTGCGGGTGATCGCGGCGAGCGGCGCCGATATCGTCGCGCTGCAGGAAAGCGACCGCCGCCTTGGCCCGCGCCCCGCCGCCCTGCCCGCCAGCCTGATCGCCGCCGCGTCAGACTACCGCCCGCTGCCGCTCGGGCAGAATGCCGTCAGCCTCGGCTGGCACGGCAACGCGCTGCTGGTGCGCCCCGAGATCAATCTGCTCGACGTCCACCGGCTCGACCTGCCCTCGCTCGAACCGCGCGGCGCGGTCTCGGCCGACCTGCAATGCGGGCGCGACAAGTTTCGTGTCGTCGGCCTCCACCTCGGGTTGCGCAGCGCGGACCGGCTGCGGCAGTTGGGGCGCCTCGTCGACTGGCTCGACCGCCAGCCGAAACTGCCCACCCTGATCCTCGGCGATTTCAACGAATGGGCACCCGACGCGCCCTTCCTGCCGCTCGCGCCGGGGTTCAGCGTGCTCGCGCCGGGGCACAGCTACCACGCCCGCCTGCGCCTCGCGCCGCTCGACCGCATCGCCTACAACGATGGGTTCAGCGTCGCGGCCCTTGGCATGATGGACCAGGGCGAGGCCGCGCGCGCCTCGGACCATCTGCCGATCTGGGCCGATGTGAGACTCTCCCGCTAACCCATTTCTTCCGTTCAAAAATATCCTCGGGGGGTGCGGGGGGCAGACAGCCCCCCGCTACGCCGGTGCCGCCTTCGGCGCCCGCGCGATCAGCACGATCCCCAGCGCCACCAGCCCGCCCGCCGCCAGGATCTGCGGCCCCACCGGCTCGCCCAGCACAAGCCAACCGAAACCGATGCTCAGAAGCGGGGTGAGGAAGGAAAAGCTGGTCACCACCGAGGCCGGATAGACCGACAGCAGCCCGAGCCAGAGGATGAACCCGGCCGAGACCACCACGACGATCTGGAACGCGAGGCCCGCGACATGGACCCAGTGCAGGTCGCGCAGCCAGGGCCCGAAGAAGACTGAGGCCGCGATCAGCACCGGGCCCGAGACGCCGACCATCCAGAACAGCTGCATCTCGGGCCGGATCCGCGCCATCGCCGAGCCGCGCGCCATCAGCGCGGTGCCGGCCCAGCCGAAGGCGGCGCCGAGCGCGAAGAGATCGCCGGTCAGGCTCGCCTGCCCGCCCTCGCCGCCGCCGCGATGCGCCAGCGCCCAGGCGACCCCGGCGAAGGCCAGCGCCAGACCCAGCGCCTTCACGGGCGTGATGCGCTCGCCCGGCAGCGCGTAATGCGCGATCACCGACATCCAGAGCGGCATCGAGTAGAAGATGATCGAGGCCCGCACCACCGTGGTATGATCGAGCGCGAGGAACAGGCACAGGAACTCGGTCGAGAATACCAGCCCGACCAGCAACCCGGCGCCGATGGTGCCGGGCGTCAGCCGGGGCGGGCGGCCCTGCCAGACCATCCAGCCCCAGATGCAGAAGAATGCCCCAAGCGAACGCAGCCCGGCAAAGAACACCGGCTGCAAGCCGTCATCGACGATCTTGATCACGACCTGATTGATGCCGAACAGCAATGCCGACAGCAGCAGCCCCGCAAGGCCCACGCCATCCAGCCGATCCTTGCGCGCCATTCTGCCCTCCATCCGATGCGTGCCACCACTTGCCGCGCCCTTCACCCGTGTCAAGCCTGCGTGAAAACACTGGCAGCGCCGCGCATCCTCGCGTAAACCGCGCCCGAGGCTCTTTGCAGGACAAATTGGACATATTGCGCGGGTCGAAGCCGGGTGGCCGCCGGTTTCCCATCCGGCGCGCCCCCGACCGAACCTGACCGAACCTGACCGAAAAGGACATCAGATGAGCACGATCGTAGACATCCACGCGCGCGAGATCCTCGACAGCCGCGGCAACCCCACCGTCGAGGTCGACGTGGTGCTGGAGGACGGCACGATGGGCCGCGCCTCGGTGCCCTCGGGCGCCTCGACCGGCAGCCGCGAGGCGGTCGAGCGCCGCGACGGCGACAAGAGCCGCTACATGGGCAAGGGCGTGCTGGAGGCCGTGGCCGCCGTGAACGGCGAGCTGGCCGAGGAACTGGTGGGCTATGACGCGACCGAACAGGTTGCCATCGACCGCGCCATGATCGAGATCGACGGCACCCCGAACAAGGCCCGCCTAGGTGCCAACGCGATCCTGGGCATCAGCCTTGCGGTGGCCAAGGCGGCGGCCGATTTCACCAGCCAGCCGCTTTACCGCTATGTCGGGGGCACCGCCGCGCGGATGCTGCCGGTGCCGATGATGAACATCATCAACGGCGGCCAGCATGCCGACAATCCGATCGACATCCAGGAATTCATGATCATGCCGGTCGCCGCCGACAACATCCGGGAAGCGATCCGGATGGGTTCGGAAGTGTTCCACACGCTGAAGAAGGAACTCGCCGCCGCTGGGTTCGCCACCAGTGTCGGCGACGAGGGCGGCTTTGCGCCCAACCTGAACTCCACCCGCGACGCGCTCGACTTCATCCTGAAGGCGATCGAGAAGGCGGGCTACCGGCCGGGCGAGGATATCAGCCTCGCGATCGACTGCGCGGCGTCGGAGTATTTCAAGGACGGCGCCTATGTGATGGCGGGCGAAGGCTTGACGCTGAGCCCCGAGGAGAACGTGGCCTACCTTGCCGCGCTGGTGAACGACTACCCGATCCTGTCGGTCGAGGATGGCTGCGCCGAGAATGACACCGACGGCTGGATTCATCTGACCCGCGAGCTGGGCACCAAGGTGCAACTGGTGGGCGACGACAACTTCGTCACCAACCCGGCGCTGCTGGCCGAAGGCATCCGGCAGGGCATCGCCAACAGCCTGCTGGTGAAGGTGAACCAGATCGGCACGCTGACCGAAACGCTCGCCGCCGTTGAGATGGCGCACCGCGCGCGCTATACCTGCGTGATGAGCCATCGCTCGGGCGAGACCGAGGACGCCACCATCGCCGATCTGGCGGTGGCGACCAACTGCGGCCAGATCAAGACCGGCTCGCTGAGCCGTTCGGACCGGCTGGCGAAATACAACCAGTTGATCCGCATCGAGGAAATGCTGGGCGAGACGGCGGAATACGCCGGCTGGTCGATGATCGGGCGGTAAGGACAGCGCCGGGCCTGCCCCGGCGAAGGGGGGGGGGGGGGGG
>NZ_CBAICG010000039.1:0-30295 GCF_964715405.1 Solirhodobacter sp.
TAGTCGGCCATGAACAACGGGTTCAGGCGGTAATCTGAGCGTGTGGCTGGCGGAATTCGGTTCGAAGAGCGCCGAGCAGAGCAGCCAATATCATGGTGATTAGCGCCCTGATGTGGGCGAGGATCTTGCGGAGGTTGTGGCCGCAGCCGCACAGGACGGCAAAGATGGCATCGCCGATGGTACCCTTCAGCGGGCAGCGGGAGAGGCGACCATCGGATTTCATGTGGCCGATCTCGGGCTCGATGGCGCTGCGGCGTTTGAGCAGTTTTGCCAGCTGCGGTGTCAGGCCGCGCCGGGTGCCGCTGATCAGCACGCGGGTGGCCTCAATGCCGTGGCCGCGGTAGCCGCGGTCGACGACCGCCAGGGTGGGTTTCCGGTCGGTCAGGATCTCGACCTGCTCCAGCGCCTCGGCCAGTGTATGGCCGTCGTAAGGGTTGCCCGGCAGCGCGCGCATGCCGACGACAAAGCCTTCGTCGATGGTGGTGGCGATGCTGACCTTGGTGCCAAATTCGTAGCGCACCCGCGCCTTGCCCTTGGAGATGCAATCGACCTCCGGCTCGTGCAGAGCGTAGATCTTGCCGTGGCTCTTCGGGGTCTGCGCCAGCAGCCGACCAACCAGGTAGAGCTTGTCCAGAACCCGTTCGCGGAAGGCACCCTCGGGGATATCCTGCAACTGGCGGCGGATGTCGCGCAGCACACGGCCCGCATAGCCCTTCAGCTTTTTCAAGGCCTTGCGCATGCGGCGGAACTGTTTGGCATGTGCGTAGCGGCCCACCTGCATCGCCAGCGGCGGGGCAAGCCGGTTGTAATTCTGCCGCAGATCGATGCCGCCTTCCACGGCCAGAGCGACCAACTGGCGGCGCGCCTTCTCGTAGAGCCGGGCGTCCGTCGGATGGGCAATATTCTTCTCCATCACGGTGGTATCCACGGCGACGCGCCCGAGGCTGTCACCGTCGACAGCACCGGACTTGAGCCCGGCCTCGATGGTCTTGGTCAGCAGCCACTCCACCCCGTCTTCGCCGATCCGTTTACGCCAGCGCACCAGCGAGGACGGGTCGATCGGGGGGCGGTGCTGAAAGAACGTCTCACCGGTGAAGTGCTGATAGTATGGGTTTTCCACCCAGCGGGCCACCACCGCCTCGTCCGAGAGCCGATAGGCGTGCTGAAGATACAAGAGCCCGGCCACCAGCCGCGGCGGCGTCGCTGGTCGCCCCGTCGTCGAGGGGAAGAACCCGGCCCATTCCGCCTCGAAGAAGTCCCAGTCGATCAGCTCGGCGAGCTTTGCCAGCTCATGGCGTAGATCGATCATGTCGACCAGGCGTGGCCGAAGCAGGTCATCTTGTTCTTCAGAGCGCGGACGGTGCTTCATACCGGGGTCCCGACTTCGCAAGGTTTCGAGCCAAATCGTACGAAATCCTGCAATCTAAAGCTATCAGTTCCGTGGAATCACCGAACAAAATCATAGACTTCAGGATTGTTCAGCACCGACCAAGTACCGGCCCTGCCCGCTGCTGACGAAATACGTCGAGGCCGGCTGGCTGGGCCGCAAGACGCAGCGCGGGTTCTACGATTACCGGGGCGACGTGCCCGTGCCCACCCGTTAGGCGCGCGGCGGCGGAAGCCGGGGGGCTGTCTGCCCCCCGGGCCCCCCGAGGATACTTGAAGACCGAAAATGAGGGCGCGGGCTATCGCTTGTGGAAGCGGGCGATCAGGCCGCGGTGGTCGCGGTGCTGCGCGTCGGCCTCGGGGCCATAGATCGCGACCTCGGTGAGGGTCAGGTCGGTGATGGCGGGGCCCAGTTCGGCCAGTTTCGCGGCGAAGCCCGCGGGTTGGTAGACGCCGCTGTGGATCGAGACCGCGAAGAGCGCGCCGGGGGCGGCGATGCGCAGCAACTCGTCGAACGCGGCCGGGCCGACATGGCCGAAGGTGAAGGTGCCGGAGGAGACGATGCCGCTGTAGGCGCCATCGGACAGCGGCAGCGGCCGCGTCAGGTCCGCCAGCAGGGTCGCGCGGTAAAGCCCCTTGGCGGCGGCCACCGCCAGCATTTCGGCCGAGATGTCGAGCGCGTCGATGGGCCCGACGCCGAGTTCCGCGAGGCGGGCGGCGAGCAGGCCGGTGCCCGCGCCGACGTCGAGCAGGGGGCCGGTGCCACCGGCATCGGCGAAGCCCTCGGCGACGGCGGCGGGCAGGCGGTAGCCCTGCGCCTGCGCAAAGTCCGCATCGTAGCTGCCCGACCAGTCGCGATAGAGCCGGACCGAGTCTTCGGGCGTCTTCAGGCGGTAGGCGGCGTCAAGGTCGGAATCGTCGGTCATGCGGCCATTGGGGCGCAAGGCCGCGCGGAAATCAAGCGGCTTGCGCGGGCGTCGGCGACACAGGACAAGGGGGCATGACCGGCACACTCCTTTCCCTCGGCCACGGCTATTCGGCGCAGGCGCTGGCGCGGCGGCTGATCCCGCTGGGCTGGCGGGTGATCGGCACCACACGGTCGGCGGGACGCGCGGCGGCACTGGCGTTCGGGGGGGTGGAGCCGCTGATCTGGCCGGGCACCGACATCGGCCCGGCGCTGGCGCGGGCGACGCACCTTCTGACCTCGGTCGCGCCGGATGCCGCGGGCGACCCGGTGCTGCGGGCCGAGGGGGTGCGGATCGGCGCGGCCCGGCATCTGGCTTGGGTCGGCTATCTTTCCACCACCGGCGTCTATGGTGACCACGCCGGGGCCTGGGTGGATGAGACGACGCCGCTGACGCCCACGACCGAACGGGGCCGGGCCCGGGTGCAGGCCGAAGCGGAGTGGGCGGCGCTTGGACTGCCGCTCCACATCTTCCGGCTGGCCGGGATCTATGGCCCCGGACGAGGGCCGTTCGAGAAGGTGCGCGACGGCAGCGCCCGGCGCATCCTGAGGCCCGGCCAGGTGTTCAGCCGCATCCATGTCGAAGATATCGCGCAGGTGCTGGCGGCCTCGATCGCCCACCCGAACCCCGGCGCGGTCTACAATGTCTGCGACGACGACCCGGCGCCGCCCGAGGACGTGCTGAGCCATGCCGCCGCCCTTCTGGGACTGCCGGACCCGCCGGGGGTGCCCTATGCGGAAGCCGAGATGAGCCCGATGGCGCGCAGCTTCTATGCCGAAAGCAAGCGCGTCCGGAACGACCGGATCAGGCGCGAGTTGGGTGTGGTGCTGCGGTATCCGAGCTACCGCGAGGGGTTGGCGGCGATGGTGGGGGAGGAGTGGTAAATACCTATCCCATATCGTCCGAGAAGTAGTCGCTATCCAAGCCTTTGATAACGTATGTCGTTCTCGCACGGACGCCGATGCCGTATCGGATCATGAGACGCGCAAGCTCTTGCCCGTTGATCAATACGACTCGCTGCTGGACTTTTCCAAGAAAAGCGCGCGCGTCTGCCGAGAAGTCCGAAGTGGTTACAAAAACGCCCTTCGTCGCCCCTTCGCCGGTCAGGCTGCCGATGAATTGCTGGATCGCCGGGCGGCTCACCTTGTTCTCGGGCGAATAACGCTTGGCTTGCACAAATACCGCATCCAAGCCAAGCGCATCCTCGTGAATGATTCCATCGATGCCGCCGTCTCCGCTCGCCTTGGTCATACGTGCATTAGCAAGATCACCCCCGCCATACCCCATCGCAGTCAGCAGATCGAGGATCAGGCGCTCGAAGCGAGTCGGGCTTATGTCACGCAATATGGCCAGAAGGTCGTCGCTCAGGGCCGCTTCAAGGAGTGCACTTGCCTCTCCCATCGCATCTTCTGGAGTCTTCGCGGACCCAGGGCCGCCCGTCGCATCCAAGATATGCGCATTATCCTGAGAGCGCGACATATGCCGCCATTCATCAAAGCCGGGGAATTGTCCCAAGACCGAAAGGCTAATTCTCTCTGGTCGACTGCCCAAAAAAGCGCGACCGGATTCCGTGATCACATGGAGGTTGCGTTTCGGAGACGTAAGCAACCCGGCCTTCGAAAGATAAGTTCTCGCCCAGTGCGCTCGGCTCGCAAGAACAGTAACCCGCCCACTGGGCAGCATCTCTGCCGATTCTTCATCGGTTACACTAAATTCTCTTCGCAAACTTGGCAGACAGTCGGCAACATTTTGAGCCCCGTTTGCGAACAGCCGCAGCACTGGAAGCATCAGGGTTTCGTAGTCAGGTATTGCCATGCTACGCCCGTCTCCCCACCACCGCCACACCCAGCGTTTCCAGGACCTTCGCCTCGATCTGGGGCGCGTTCATGCCAGCCACGGCATACATCGCCTCGGGGCTGGCCTGGTCGATGAAGCTGTCGGGCAGCGCCATGCTGCGGAACTTCAGGCCGCGGTCGAACACGCCCTCCTCGGCCAGCAATTGCGCGACATGGCTGCCGAAGCCGCCCACGGCGCCCTCCTCGATGGTGATCAGCGCCTCATGGGTGCGCGCCAGCCGCAGGATCAGGTCGCGGTCGAGCGGCTTGGCGAAGCGCGCGTCGGCCACGGTGGGGGCGATGCCGCGCGCGGTCAGCGCCTCGGCGGCTTTCAGCACCTCGGAAAGCCGGGTGCCGAAGGACAGCAGCGCCACGCGCGACCCCTCGCGGATGACGCGGCCCTTGCCGATTTCCAGCGGGATGCCACGGGCGGGCATCTCGACCCCCACGCCCTCGCCGCGCGGATAGCGGAACGCGATCGGGCCTTCGTCATGCGCGGCGGCGGTGGCGACCATGTGGACCAGCTCCGCCTCGTCGGCCGCCGCCATCACCACCATGCCGGGCAGGTTGGCGAGGAACGCCACGTCGAACGCGCCCGCATGGGTGGCCCCATCGGCCCCCACCAGCCCCGCCCGGTCGATCGCGAAGCGCACCGGCAGGCGCTGGATCGCCACGTCGTGCACGACCTGATCGTAGCCGCGTTGCAGGAAGGTGGAGTAGATCGCGCAGAACGGCTTCATCCCCCCCGCCGCAAGGCCCGCCGCGAAGGTGACGGCGTGCTGTTCGGCGATGCCGACGTCGAAGCAGCGCTTGGGGAAGCGTTCGGCGAACAGGTTCAGCCCGGTTCCATCCGGCATCGCCGCCGTCACCGCGACGATCCTGCTGTCCGCCTCGGCCTCGCGAACCAAAGCCTGCGCGAACACCTTGGTGTAGCTTGGCGCGTTCGAGATCGCCTTGGCCTGCACCCCGGTCAGCACGTCGAACTTGGCCGTCGCATGGCCCCTGTCGGCGGCGGCCTCGGCGGGGGCGTAGCCCTTGCCCTTTTTCGTGATCACATGGATCAGCATCGGCCCCGTCGCCCGCGCCCGCACGGTGCGCAGAAGCGGCAGAAGCTGGTCAAGATCGTGGCCATCGACCGGGCCGACGTAGCTGAACCCCAGTTCCTCGAACAGCGTGCCGCCCACGGTCATGCCCTTCAGCATTTCCTTGGCCCGCCGCGCCCCCTCCTGGAACGGTTCGGGCAGGAAGCTGACGGCGCCCTTGGCCACCGCCTTCAGTTCCTGAAACGGCGCGCCGGTGTAGAGGCGCGAGAGATAGCTGGACAGCGCCCCCACCGGCGGCGCGATCGACATCTCGTTGTCGTTCAGGATCACGAACAGCCGTTTCTTCAAGTGGCCCGCGTTGTTCAGCGCCTCGAAGGCCATGCCCGCGCTCATCGCGCCGTCGCCGATCACCGCGATGGCGTCGCCCACGTCTGTGGCGCCCAGGTCGCGCGCGGCGGCAAAGCCCAGCGCGGCCGAGATCGAGGTGGAGGAATGCGCCGCCCCGAACGGGTCATAGGGCGACTCGGACCGTTTGGTGAAGCCGGAAAGGCCGCCCTGCGCGCGAAGCGTGCGAATGCGATCCCGCCGCCCGGTCAGGATCTTGTGCGGATAGCACTGGTGGCCCACGTCCCAGATCAGCTTGTCGCGCGGCGTGTCGAAGACGGCGTGGATCGCCACCGTCAGTTCCACCACGCCAAGCCCGGCGCCAAGGTGGCCACCGGTCACCGAGACCGCCGAGATCGTTTCGGCCCGCAACTCGTCGGCAAGCGTCTTCAACTCGCGGTCGCTCAGCGCCTTGAGGTCGGCGGGCAGCTTCACGCGGTCGAGCGTCGGGGTCAGCGGTCGGTCGGTCATTCTCACCCCTTCCGGGTGTCACATCTCGCGCGCAATAACGAAGCGCGCACAGTGCCGCAAGGTATCGGCCGCTGCGCCATAGGGCAGCAGGGCCGCCTCGGCCTCTTCCACCAACGATCTGGCCCGCGCCCGCGCACCGTCCAGCCCCAGCAGCGACACGAAGGTCGCCTTGCCCGCGGCGGCATCCTTGTGCAGCCGCTTGCCCGCCTTGTCGGCATCGCCGGTCTCATCCAGGATGTCGTCGGCGATCTGGAAGGCCAGGCCCAGCGCGGTGGCATAGGCGCGCAAGGGCGCCGGGTCGGCCCCGGCGATCACCGCGCCCGCCTCGGCGGCCCAGCGGATCAGCGCGCCGGTCTTGCCGGCCTGAAGGGCGGTGATCTCGGGCAGGGTCAGCGGCGTCGCGGCCTCTTCGGCCGCCATGTCGAGCGCCTGACCCAGCACCATGCCCCCGGCGCCCGAGGCCTGCGCCAGCCCGGCAACCAGCGCGATCCGCACCTCGGCCGTGCCCAGCGCGGGGTCGGTCAGCAGCTCGAACGCCAGCGTTTGCAGCGCATCCCCGGCAAGGATCGCGGTCGCCTCGCCCCATGTCACATGCACCGTGGGCTGACCGCGCCGCAGGTCGTCGTCATCCATTGCGGGCAGGTCGTCATGGACAAGGCTGTAGGCGTGCAGCGCCTCGACCGCGGCGGCGGCGGGCAGCGCCCGTTCCACCGCAAGGCCGAGCATCCGCGCGCCCTCCAGCACTAGAAAGCCGCGCAACCCCTTGCCGCCCTTCACCGCATAGCGCATCGCACGGATCAGCGGCAGATCGGCGCGGTCCGCCAAGGCGGCCTCCAGCCGGGCCTGCACCCGCGCGGCATCCTCGGCCAGGGTCGTCACGAACATGGTCAGAGACCTTCCACCGGCACCGTGCCTGCCGCGCGGCCTTCGGCGACGCGGATCAGTTCCACCTTCTCTTCGGCGGCCTTGAGCTTTTCGGCGCAATGCGCCTTCAGCGCGGCGCCCTGTTCGTAAAGCGTGATCGACTCTTCCAGCGGCACGTCGCCGCGTTCCAGCCGCGTCACCACCTGCTCCAGCGCCGCCATCGCTTCCTCGAAGCTCATCTTCGCGACCGGCTTGTCCGTCATCCGCCCCGCTCCTTCAACACCCGCACATGCGCGGCGGCCGAGGCCGCCAGGGCCTGCAGATCATATCCCCCCTCGAGTGTCGAGACCACCCGCCCGCCGCAGGTGGCGTCGGCAAGGTCACAGATGCGATCGGTCAGCCAGGCGAAATCCTCGGTCTGCCATTCAAGACCGCCCAGCGGATCGGCGGCATGGGCATCGAACCCGGCCGAAATCAGGATCAGGTCGGGGCGGAATGCCTGCGCGGCGGGCAGGATCACGCCGTCCCACGCCGCGCGCATCTCGGCGCTGCCGGTTCCGGGGCCGAGCGGAAGGTTCAGCATCTGCCCCTGCGCGCCGCGCTCCGACGGATACCCGCTGCCGGGGTAAAGCGGCATCTGGTGCGACGAGGCGAAGAAGGCCCGCCCCTCGTCCCACAGCAGATCCTGGGTGCCGTTGCCGTGGTGCACGTCGAAATCGAGCACGGCGACGCGGGCCAGCCGGTGATGGTCCAGCGCCCGCTTCGCCCCGATGGCGACGTTGCCAAAGAAGCAGAATCCCATCGCCGTTTCGCGTTCGGCATGATGGCCGGGCGGGCGGCAGGCGACGAAGGCGTTCGCCGCCCCGCCCGCCAGCACCAGATCGACCGCCGCACAGACGCCGCCCACGGCATGCAGCGCGGCCTCCAACGAGCCGGGCGACAGGAAGGTATCGCCGTCGAGCGCGGCAAAGCCAGCCGCGGGCAGCGCCGCCTCGATCCGCGCGAGATGGGCCGCCGAATGGCCGCGCAGCACCTCGGCCACCGCGGCGCGGGGTGCCGCGCGCCGGTCCAACCCGTCAAGACCTGCCAGCGCACGTTCCACCGCCTCGATCCGGGCGACACGCTCCGGGTGGCCGGGGGGCGTCAGATGCCCCCGGCTGGCCGGATGGGTGTAAAGCGCGGTTGCCACCGGCCGCTCAGCCCTGCGACTTCTGGCAGGCGATCAGCCCTTCCATCGCGCGGCCCGCGTCGGTCAGGTCGATCTTCATCACCTGCGTATCCCCGGCAAACAGAGTCAGCGTCGATTTCTGCGCAAGGTCGCCGAAAAAGTCGGCGTTGCCGACCGGAATATCGACGCCGGGAAGGTTGTCGAGGTGCACGCCAGTGGCCTGCCCGTTGTAACGCTGATCGTCCACCGCGAAGCTGATGTTGTAGGTCGCATCGTCCTTGATGTCGCCCCAGCCATCATTCATCGCCATCACGTAGCCATTGCCCTGATCGCGATCGAGCCCGATGCGGACCTCGGATCCGTCATCGAAATCGGCGGTGATCAGGCAGCCGTTGCCGATCGACGGATCCACCATCACGTCCCAGACGCCGACCTGACTGTATTTCACAAGATCGCCCGCCCGTGCCTGTGGGGCGAACAGAAACAGCGCGGCAAAGACCGCGCCACAGGTGCCAAACCGTACCATCGAACCTTCTCCGTTCCGACGTGCGCGGCCCGCTCCGCGATCACGGTGCGGTCAGAGTATCGCGAGTGGTCCGGCGGTCAATGGCGCTGAGGCATCGCCTCAGTCCGGCGCCAGCATGTAGCCCGAACCGCGCACCGTCTGAAGGTAGCGCGGCAGGCGCGAATCCGCCTCGATCTTGCGCCGCAGCCGGGTGATCTGCACGTCCACCGCCCGCGCCGTGGACTGCCCGTCATCGCGCCCCAGGTCGGCCACCAGCTTGTCCCGGCTGACCGCCTCGCCCGGCCGGGCGGCGAAGATGCGCATCAGCACGGCCTCGGTCGCGGTCAGGCGGATCAGCTCGGCGCCACGCCACAACTCGCCCCGCTCGATCTCGTAGCGCACGGGGCCGAGGTGCAGCACCTTCGGGCCGGTTTCCAGCGGCCGCGCGGCAGGGGCGCGGCGCAGGATGGCGTTGATGCGCAACAGCAGTTCTTTCGGCTCGAACGGCTTGGCAAGGTAATCGTCGGCTCCGGCCTCCAGCCCCTCGATCCGGCTGCCGGTCTCGCCCCGCGCCGTCAGCAACAGGATCGGCGTCGCCATCGTCGCCCGCAGCGCCCGCGTCAGGCTGATGCCGTCTTCACCCGGCATCATCACGTCGAGCACGATCAGATCGAAATCGAGCCCGACGAGCAGTCGCCGGGCGTGCGCCGCGTCGCGCGCCGCCGTCACCCAGAACCCGTTGCGGATCAGGAACTTCTGCAACAGCCCCCGGATGCGCTCGTCATCATCGACGATCAGCAGGTGGATATTGGCATCGGGGCTCATGCGCCGCCATCCCGCAGGGTCTGGTACTGGCGCCGCATCTCGGGCTCCATCATCGCCTCCAGCACCTGCCGGAAGCCCGCGACCGCCTGCGGTCCGGCGGCGCGGTAGGCCGCCCGCATTCGGCCCCGCTGCGCCTCCGACAATTCGCGTTCCAGTTGCGCGCCGCGGTCGGTCAGCACCAGGTGGCGTTCACGCTTGTCCTTGCGGCCCACTCGGCTTTCCACCAGCCCATCCTCGATCAGCGTGCGCAGCACCCGGTTCAACGACTGCTTGGTGACGCCGAGCATCGACAGCAGGTTGTTCACCGTGGTGTTGGGGCTGCGATGGATGAAATGCAGGGCCCGGTGATGGGCGCGGCCATATTCGTGCCGCTCCAGAATGCGGTCCGGGTCGGCGGTGAAGCCGCGATAGGCGAAGAACATCGCCTCGATCCCTTTGCGCAACTGCTCGTCGGTCAGAAACAGCAGGCTTTCGCCGCCCCCCGGCCCCGCGCCGCCTTCCGCCATCGCCCCTCCCCGCGCATCACAACTTCCGTGCGTTCCGGTTATTTTATGTCAGCCTTGTTGACTTTCCAAGAATCAATTGCTACCGAACGCCAGATTTCGCGCAAGATAATGTCCGTTTCGGACCTTTACCGCGCAACTAATGCAAATGCGACCCCGCGGGGCCGAACGGAGGACCAAATGGCCGGTGCCTATGACGATCGTGACGGATGGATCTGGATGGACGGCGCGCTGGTGCCGTGGCGGGATGCGCGGGTGCATGTGCTCACCCATGCGCTGCACTATGCCTCGTCGGTGTTCGAGGGCGAGCGGTGTTACAACGGCAAGATCTTCAAGGGCCGCGAGCATTCCGCGCGGTTGCTGAAGTCGGGCGAACTGCTGGACATGGTGATCCCCTACACCGTCGATCAGATCGAAGAAGCGAAATACGCCATGCTCAAGGCCAACGGCTGGACGGATGCCTATGTCCGCGCCGTCGCCTGGCGCGGCTCGGGCGAAGACATGGGGGTCTCGGCCATGCGCAACCCGGTGCGGATGGCCGTCGCGGGCTGGGAATGGGGCGCCTACTACGGCGATGCCAAGATGAAGGGCGCCAAGCTCGACATCTCCAAATGGAAACGCCCGTCACCGGAAACCATCCCCGTCGCGGCCAAGGCGGCCGGGCTTTACATGATCTGCACCATGTCGAAGCACGCGGCCGAGGCGAAGGGCTGTTCCGACGCGCTCTTCATGGATTATCGCGGCTTCGTGGCCGAGGCGACCGGCGCCAACATCTTCTTCGTGAAGGGGGGCGAGGTCCATACCCCGCTGGCCGATTGCTTCCTGAACGGCCTGACGCGGCAGACCGTCATCGGGATGCTCAAGGCCAAGGGCATTCCCGTGCACGAACGCCACATCCTGCCCGAGGAACTGGCAGACTTCGAACAGTGCTGGCTGACCGGCACCGCCGCCGAGGTGACCCCGGTCGGCGAGATCGGGCCCTATACGTTCGAGGTCGGCGCGCTGACCCGCGAGATCGCCACCGACTACGAAAAGCTCGTGCGGGCCTGAGTGTCGGCACCGAGTTGAAAGGCGCGCCCCGACCGGGCGCGCCCTTTGCTATTCCGCCGTCCGACGCGCGATCTTCACGAACTCGCGCAGGCGCTGCCCGTCATCACGCCCGGTCGAGGCGGCGCGGTGCAACGCCCTCTCGGCGGCGCCAGGCCCGGCGGCGGCCCGCTCGATCTGCATGAAGGCGCGCGCCCGGTTGCCGTCCTGCCGACTGCGCGGATGGTCGATGATATGCCGTGTCATGGCTGTCCTCCCCACGGGTTGGACCCCCATCCTAGCATGAATCGCGCCGAACCGCGTGCACGAATGCCCGCGTTGCCGTGATCAGCCCTTCTGACCCCCCGGAAGGCTCACCAGCGTCGCGACGATCTGCGCTGTCGAATGGCCGAAATCCAGCACCATCGCCTGACCCTTGTCGGTGTTCAGCGTCAGCGCGGTCATCAGATGCGCGGCCACGATCAGGTTCAGCGTGCCCGAAAAGCACTCGTTGCGGTCTTCGCAGTCAACCCACCGCGACGCCAGCTTGGCGGCGGGCGTGCCGCCGAATGCCGACAGCAGCAACAGCATGCTTTCGGGAATCCGGCGCTCATCCGTTTCGACGCGACGCGCGTCGATCTGAAACAGCAGAAACGTCAAACAGTTGACGAGCACGAAGTACAGCAGAAGAGAAAGCGCCAGGAACGCGGGGCTTCCGGGAAGGATCTGCATGAGACCAACTCCTCCGATTGCTGAATGAGCCATTAACATCGGCTGCAATCATGGCGGGAATCGGGACCATCGCGGGGCATTCACATGGCCGTGCGCAAACGCTCCAGCGCCCAAGCCGCAGCCTCGGCCACGGTCGGATCGGGGTCGGCCAGATGCGGCACCGCCGCCGCGCGCAGCGTGGCATCGCCGCTGTTGCCGATCGCATAAAGCACGTTGCGCAGAAACCGGTCGCGCCCGATCCGCTTGACCGGGCTGCCCGCGAAGCGCGTGCGAAAGGCGCCATCGTCCAGCGCCGCCAACTCCGCCAGCGGCGGCGCGCCGACCCGGTCGGCATAGCCCGCCTCCTGCGCCGCCACCGCGAACTTGTTCCACGGGCAGACGGCCAGACAATCGTCGCAGCCATAGATCCGGTTGCCCAGCAGCGGGCGCAGATCGGCCTCCACCGGCCCGTGATGCTCGATCGTCAGGTAGGAAATGCAGCGCCGCGCGTCGAGCTGGTAGGGCGCCGGAAATGCCGCCGTCGGGCAGATGTCGAGGCAGGCGCGGCAGCTGCCGCAATGGTCCGGCTCGGACGCGTCCGGCGGCAGCTCCAGCGTGGTGAAGATCGCGCCCAGAAAGAACCAGCTTCCCAGCTCGCGCGACACCAGGTTGGTATGCTTGCCCTGCCAGCCCAGCCCGGCCGCCTGCGCCAGCGGCTTCTCCATCACCGGCGCGGTGTCGACGAAGACCTTGATCTCGCACGGCAGCGCGGATCGGGCGCCCGCCTCGATCAGCCAGCGCCCCAGCCGCTTCAGCCGCGTCTTGACCAGATCGTGGTAATCCTTGCCCTGAGCATAGACGCTCACCGCGCCGCGGTCCCGCCACTTCAGCACCGCCAGCAGGTCGCTTTCGGGCGTGTAGCTCTCCGCCAGCATCAGCACGGATCGCGCCGCAGGCCACAGCGCCGCCGGATCGCCGCGCCAACCCATCCGCTCGGCCATCCAGCCCATCTGCCCGTGCCGCCCCTCGGCCACGAAGGCCGCCAGCCGCGCCGCCGCCTGCGGAATCGCGTCCGGACGGCAGACCCGCGCCGCCGAAAATCCCTCGGCCCGGGCCTGCACGATCAGCCGCGACTTCAGCGCCTCGAGACTCACGCCAGCCCCCTCATTTTTCGGTCTGTAAATATCCCGCGGGGGTCCGGGGGCGCGAAGCCCCCGGCTTCCGCCGCGGCAAGCCCGCGGTCGCCTGCCGCTAGAAATCCAGATCGGTGTAATGCGCCGGCGGCGGGAAGCCCGGCACCTGATCCATCAGCAGGGTCCGGAACGAGGGCCGCGACTTGATCTTGGCGTACCAGTCCTTGACGTTGGCGTTCCGGTTCCAGTCCACGTCCGAAATGTAATCGAGACAGGACAGATGCGCCGCCGCGGCGAAATCCGCCAGCGTCATCGCGTCGCCCGCCAGCCAGCGCCGCTGATCCAGCAGCCAGCCGAGATAGTCGAGGTGATACTTGATCTTCGCCGCCCCGGTCTTGACGTTCTTCGAATCCGGGTAGCCCAGCCCCATGATCTTCTTGTTGACCCGCTCGTAGAGCAGTTTCGAGGTCACCTCGTGATGGAACTTGTCGTCGAACCACGAACAGAGGCGGCGCACCTCGTAGCGCTCCTCGGGGCTTTTCGGCATCAGCGGCGGGGTCGGATAGCGATCCTCCAGCAACTCGCAGATCGCCTGGCTTTCGGTCAGCGTGACGCCGTCCAGCCGCAGCACCGGCACCTTGCCTGCCGGATTGCGGCGCAGGAACTCGGGCGATTGTTCCCAATAGCGCTCCTCGATCAGTTCCACCTCGATCCGCTTTTCGGCCAGGGTCAGGCGGACCTTGCGGCAATAAGGTGACAGCGGCGCGTGGAACAGACGGTTCATCGGCAAGGCAACCCGGACATGTGACGGTTTTCCTTCAATGCCCCGCCGCCGCGCCGAATTCAATGCTCGAAGCAGGCAGCGCGGCCATCGGCCTCGATCGTCTGGGCGCCATCCGCGATTTCCTGCGCGTGTTTGCGCAGATAGGCGGTGGGGTGGGCGGCGTTGCGGCGCTTGGGGTCGGGCAGCACACCGGCCAGCAGCGCCGCCTGATGCGGGCCGATCGCATCGGGCTCCACCGCAAAGTTGCGCGCGGCCCCCGCCGCCACACCGAAGGTGCCGACGCCGAACTCGGCGACGTTCAGGTAGACCTCCAGGATCCGCCGCTTCGACCAGAAGAGTTCGACCACCGGCGTCAGCATCGCCTCCAGCGCCTTGCGCGGCCAACTGTGGCCCTGCCACAGAAAGACGTTCTTCACCACCTGCTGGGTGATGGTCGAGCCGCCGCGCCCGCCGCCCGCCGCCGCCGCGGCCCGGATCGCGGCGAGGTCGAAGCCCCAGTGGCGGCAGAAGTTCGCATCCTCGGCCGCCACCACCGAGCGCGCCACGACAGGCGAGATACTCGCCATCGGCACCCACTGCTGGTCGACGTGGCCCAGGCGGAGACGTTCGGACAGCATGTAGGGCGTGGTCGGCGGGTTCACGATGTCGAACAGCACCACCAGCAGCAGGAACAGCCCCGCCACCCCGGCCAGTCCGCGCAAAAGCCAGATCCGCATGGCCCGCAGCCTTCCGCGCGGCAGCGGTGCCGCCGACGGCGGTGGTTTGCGCGCTGGGGGTCTTTTCTGCTTTGCCTGTGCCACGCCAACAGGCTATCCGCGCGCGCCGCCGGGATCACGCGGAATCTGCCCGCTTCGGGCACGGCAGCCGACTTGACGTCAATCAACGACGGGGCGGCCTGCGCCGGGCAGACTCACGCGTGATGTGGATTGAACCGGACAGGAGGCTTTTCATGCCGGACGAGAAGAAAGACCCGAAGGACAGGTCGTTTGTCGAAACGATCGAAGTGACCGGGAGCCAACTCATTGAGCGTGTGCGCGGCCTGCTTCGCGAGGGCAACGTGCGCCACCTGCGCTTTCACGCCAAGGACAGCGATTTCAGCTTGGAATTGCCGATGACCCTCGGCGTGGTCGCGGGCGGCGCGGTGGTGCTGGCCGCGCCGTGGCTGGCCATTCTGGGCGTGGTCGCGGCACTGGTCGCGAAGGTCGAGATCGAGGTCGAACGCGGCCCCGAAACGACCGCGCCGCCTGCGCACCCCGAGGCGGCCGCAAGTTCTGCAACGCCCGGCGAACCGAAAGCGCCGACCGGCACCGACAAGGCACCGTGACAGAGCGGCCCCGCGGCTCGCGCCACGGGGCTGCGTTCCCGCCCCTATTCCGCCAACACCGCCTCGGCCACATCGCTCAGCGGCTGGGGCAGGTGGATCAGCATCTCTTTCGGACAGACCTGCAGGAAATTCGCCCGTTCGGTGGCCCAGTCGGCCAGGATCGCGGCGGCCTTGCGGCTGCCGGTTTCCCGCGCGTGGCGTTCGATCAGGCCCTTCACCTCGGCTTCCCAGTGCGGATGGGCGACGGCGCAGGTGACCAGCGTTTCGCCGTTGATGAAGTCTTCGGCAACGCCTTGGGGGTCGTAAAGATAGGCCATGCCCCCGGTCATCCCCGCGCCGAAGTTGGCGCCGATGGTGCCGAGGATGACCGCCACCCCGCCCGTCATGTACTCGCATCCGTTGGAGCCGCAGCCCTCGATCACCACGCAGGCGCCCGAGTTGCGCACCCCAAAGCGTTCCCCCGCACGGCCCGCCGCGAACAGATAGCCGTCTGTCGCGCCATAAAGCACGGTGTTGCCGATGATGGTGTTCTTGCTCGCCTCCAGCGGCGAGGACATCGGCGGGCGCACCACGATCAGCCCGCCCGACAGGCCCTTGCCGACGTAGTCGTTGGCATCGCCCTGCACCTCCAGCTTCAGGCCACGGGTGGCAAAGGCGCCCAGCGACTGCCCGCAAGACCCCGTCAGCTTCACCGTCAGATGGTCGGGTTGCAGCGCGTTGTTCATGCCGAACTTCTTGACGATGTGGCTGGAGGCGCGCGTGCCGATGGTGCGGTGGGTGTTGCGCACCGCATAAGACAGTTGCATCTTCTCGCCATCCTCGAAGAACCGGGCGCCGTCCTTGACGATCTCGGCATCCAGCGTGTCAAGCACCGCGGTGCGCGGCTTGTTGCGGTCGTAGCGGATTTTCGAGGCGCCGTCGACGGTGATCAGCAGCGGGTTGAGGTCGAGGTCGTCCAGATGTGCGGCCCCCCGGCTGACCTGCGTCAAGAGGTCGGCCCGGCCGATGATCTCGTCCATCGTGCGCGCGCCGATCGAGGCGAGGATTTCGCGCACCTCTTGAGCGTAGAAGGTGATCAGGTTCACCACCTTGTCGGCGGTGCCGGTGAACTTCTTGCGCAACTCTTCGTTCTGGGTGCAGACGCCGACCGGGCAGGTGTTGCTCTGGCACTGGCGCACCATGATGCAGCCCATCGCGATCAGCGCGGCGGTGCCGATGCCGTATTCTTCGGCCCCCATCATCGCGGCGATGATGATGTCGCGCCCGGTGCGCAGTCCCCCATCGGTGCGCAGCGTGATGCGTTCGCGCAGGTTGTTCATCGCCAGCACCTGATGCGCCTCGGTCAGCCCCATCTCCCACGGCAGGCCCGCGTATTTGATCGAGGTTGCCGGGCTGGCCCCGGTGCCGCCGTTGTGGCCCGAGATCAGGATGCAGTCGGCCTTGGCCTTGGCCACGCCCGCCGCGATGGTGCCGACGCCCGACGACGACACCAGCTTCACCGTCACCTTGGCGCGCGGGTTGATCTGCTTGAGGTCGTAGATCAACTGCGCGAGGTCTTCGATCGAGTAGATGTCATGGTGCGGCGGCGGGCTGATCAGCGTCACGCCCGGCGTCGAGTGGCGCAGCCGGGCGATCAGCTTGGTCACCTTCATGCCGGGCAATTGGCCGCCCTCGCCGGGCTTGGCGCCCTGCGCGATCTTGATTTCAAGCTCCTCGCAAGCGTTCAGGTATTCCGCCGTCACGCCGAACCGGCCCGAGGCGACCTGCTTGATCTTGGCGGAGGGATTGTCGCCGTTCAGTTCCGGCGTGAAATGCGCCGGATCCTCGCCGCCCTCGCCCGAGTCGGACTTGGCGCCGATCCGGTTCATCGCGATGTTCAGCGTCTTGTGCGCCTCCGGCCCCAGCGCGCCCAGGCTCATGCCCGGCGTCACGAACCGCTTGCGGATCGAGGTGATGCTTTCCACCTCTTCGATCGGCACCGCCTTGCCCAGCGGCTTGATGTCCAGCAGGTCGCGCAGGTGGATCGGCGGGTTCGCCCGCATCGTGGCGGAATACTGCTGCCACAGATCGTAACTCGCACGCTCGCAGGCGGCCTGCAGCAGGTGCATGGTCTGCGCTTCCCAGGCGTGCTTTTCGCCCGAGCGGCGCGCCTTGTAGAAGCCGCCGATTGGCAGCAGGTCGGAATTGCCCTTCCAGCCCTTGGCGTGAATGCCCTCCAGCTTGTGCTGGATGCCCGACACGCCGATGCCCGAAATGCGGCTGTGCATCCCCGGGAAATACTCGGCCACCATCGCGCGGCTGAGGCCCACGGCCTCGAAGTTCAGCCCGCCGCGATAGCTGGAGATCACCGAAATGCCCATCTTGGACATGATCTTCAGCAGCCCCGCGTCGATGGCCGCCCGGTAGCGGCGCATCGCGTCCTCCAGGCTGCCCTCGATCAGGCCGCGGCGCAGGCGGTCGGCGATGCTGTCCTCGGCGAGGTAGGCGTTCACCGTGGTGGCGCCGCAGCCGATCAGCACCGCGAAGTAATGCGGGTCGATGCACTCTGCCGAACGAACGTTCACTGAACAGAAGGTCCGCAATCCCTTGCGCGTCAGCCAGCTATGCACCGCACTGGTGGCCAGGATCATCGGCATCGGCACCTTGTCGGCGCCCTGATGTTCATCCGTCAGCACCAGATGGCTGGCGCCCGAGCGCACGGCATCCTCGGCCTCGGCGCGGATGCGCTCCAGCCCCAGACGCAGCGCGTCGGGCTCCGCGCCGACAGCGAAGGTGCAGTCGATGAAGGCGACGCTGCCGCCAAAATGCGCCACCATCACCTTGAACTCGGCGTTGGCGATGAACGGGCTTTCCAGCACGAGGATTTCGGTCTGGCTCGAATCCTCGTCCAGCACGTTCTTGAGGTTGCCGAACCGGGTCTTTAGGCTCATCACCCGGCTTTCGCGCAAGCTGTCGATGGGCGGATTGGTCACCTGGCTGAAGTTCTGCCGGAAGAAGTGGCTCAGTGGCCGGTAGAGGTTCGACAGCACCGCGGCGGGCGTGTCGTCGCCCATCGAGGCGATCATCTCCTTGCCATCCTCGGCCATCGGGGCCAGCACCTGCTCCAGATCCTCCAGCGAATAGCCCGCGGCGATCTGACGGCGGCGCAGGTCCGCCCCTGCAAACATCGGCGCTTCGGGAACGTCGCGCAGGATCGAGTTCAGTTCGACGACCTTCTCGATCCATTCGGCATAGGGCTGCGCGGCCGCAAGGCGGTCCTTCATCGCCTTGTCGTGGTAAAGCTTGCCGTCCTTCATATCGACGGCGATCATCTGCCCCGGCCCCAGCGCGCCCTTTTCGCGCACCGTGGCCTCATCAATCGGCACCATTCCGGCCTCGGACCCGGCCACCAGCATCCCGTCGCCGGTCACAACATAGCGCATCGGGCGCAACCCGTTGCGGTCCAGCCCGGCGCAGACCCAGCGGCCGTCGGTCATCGCCAGCGCGGCGGGGCCGTCCCAAGGTTCCATCACCGCGTTGCAGTAGGCGTACATGTCGGCCCAGGCCTTGGGCATGTCGGTGGTGGTCTTGCTCCAGGCCTCCGGCACCAGCATGGTCTTGGCCATCGGCGCCGAACGCCCCGCGCGCACCATCACCTCGAACACCGCATCCAGCGCGCCTGAGTCGGAGGTTCCGGCCGGGACGATCGGCTTGATGTCCTCGGCCATCTCGCCGAACGTGCTGGAGGCCATGCGAATCTCGTGGCTGCGCATCCAGTTGACGTTGCCCCGCAGGGTGTTGATCTCGCCGTTATGGGCCAGCATCCGGAACGGCTGCGCCAGCCACCACTGCGGAAAAGTGTTGGTGCTGTAGCGCTGGTGATAGATCGCGAAGGCCGATTCAAAACGATCGTCCATCAGATCGGGGTAGAACACCGCGACCTGTTCGGCCAGCATCATGCCCTTGTAGATGATGCTGCGGCAGGACAGCGAGCAGAGGTAAAGCCCCGCGATCTGTGCGGCGATGGCGGCCTTCTCGATGCGGCGGCGGATGATGTAAAGTTCGCGCTCGAACGTTTCTTCATCCACGCCCTTGTCGTTGCGGATCAGAATCTGCTCGATCTCGGGGCGGGTCGCGTTGGCCTTGTCGCCCAGCACCTCGGTGTTCACCGGAACGTGGCGCCAGCCGTAGATGTAGTGGCCCATCCGCAGCACTTCGCTTTCCACGATGGTGCGGCAGCGTTCCTGCGCGCCGAAGTCGGTGCGCGGCAGGAAGACCTGCCCCACGGCGATCAGCTTGCCCATGTCGGGCTCGTGCCCGGTCCGGCGGATCTGGTCATAGAAGAAGGGCGCCGGGATCTGCACATGGATGCCCGCGCCGTCGCCGGTCTTGCCGTCGGCATCCACCGCGCCGCGGTGCCAGACGGCCTTCAGCGCGTCGATGCCGTTCTGAACCACCTTGCGCGACGGCTTGCCCGAGATCGCGACCACCAGCCCGACGCCGCAGGAGGAATGCTCGTCCTCCTCGCGGTAAAGCGAGTGTTCGTTCATCCACTGCCGCTTGGCTTCCTCGGCGGCAACCCAGGAGTCGTCATGGATCGTCATTGGATCACCTTTCCGCTGTGGCCGGGCAGCGTCAGCTGCGACTCGACCGTATTGCAATCGAACTCGGGCGAGCTTGACATGAAGCCCTTGGCGCCCGGCTGGATCAGCGCGACGGGCGTGTTGTCGAACACCGTGGCGCCGGTTCCGTCGTCCCAGGTGCCCGCGCCGGCCAGAAAAAGCCGCCAGTCGCGGTCGATCCATTCGTGGCCCTTGGAGTGCCACACCAGCTTGCCGTCGCCATCCTTCGAGGTGGTGTCGAATTCGGTCTGTTCCAGCGTCACACCCGAAACGACGCGGGTGGTGCCGGTCAGCTTGTCGGTGCCGGTGACGTGCTCGACCTTGCCGTCGTCGGTGACGGTGCTGAAGTCGTAGGTGTTCACCCCCTTCGACAAGAGGTTCGAGAACGAGGCGGGCGCGACCGAGGGCTGTTTCAGCGTCTCATGCGTTCCGGCGGCCAGATCGAAGGTCTCGACCCACTGGGTTTCGGCGTCGACCCGGCTGACGAAGAACGGCCCGTCCTGATTGAAATCCACCCGCCACTTGTCGCCCGATGGATCGGCGTCGCATTTGTAGTGGTTCGACACGATGCAGCCGTGCATCTGCACCGTCAGGTAGCCGGTGCAGCCCTTGGGCGGCGTGAAGGCGCTGCCAGCCAGCGCAGGCAGGGCCGGGCCACAGCCGAGAAACGCCAGCCCCGCCAGAAGCCCCATCCGCCGCATCATGGTTTTCCGCTTCGTCATCCGCTTGCCCTCCTGAAAGGTCAGCACCACTGTCTTTGGTTGCTTGGTGCACCGGCGTCCAGCCTACAGACGTCGGTGCGAAATCGGTGTCACGTCAGTGCGATATCGGTCATTGCGGATCGCACCTTCAGCCCTTCATTCCGCCGCCAGCGCGGCCGGTTGGGCGAGGTAGTCCAGGATCGCCTCGGCCGCCTCGCGCCCGTCGCGGATCGCCCAGACCACGAGGCTCGCCCCCCGCACGATGTCGCCCGCCGCGTAGACGCCCGGAAGGGTGGTAGCGTGGCTGCGGAAATCGGCCTTCACCGTGCCCCAGCGCGTCACCGACAGGTCGGGCGCGCTCCACTCGGTCGGCAGGTCTTCCGGCTCGAAGCCCAGCGCCATGATGACCAGTTCGGCGGGCTCGACGTAGTCGGCACCCTCGATGATCTCGGGCATCTGGCGTCCGCTCGAGTCCGGCTCGCCCAGCCGCATCCGCTGCACCATCACGCCCTCGACCGGGTTGCCGGTGAAGCCTTTCGGTGCGGACAGCCAGACGAACTCGACGCCTTCTTCCTCGGCGTTCTGCACTTCACGCTGGCTACCCGGCATGTTCGCGCGGTCGCGGCGGTAGAGGCATTTCACGCTGGTGGCGCCCTGCCGGATCGCGGTCCGCACGCAGTCCATCGCGGTGTCGCCGCCACCGATCACCACGACGCGCTTGTCGGCCGCGTTCAACTCGCCCGACTCGAATTCGGGAACATCGTCGCCAAACCCCAGCCGGTTCGAGGCGGTCAGGAAACCGAGCGCCTTGGCGATGCCCTGCGCGCCCACGCCCGGCGCCTTCAGATCGCGCGCCTTGTAGACGCCGGTAGCGATCAGAACCGCGTCGTGCTGGCCCCGGATGGCATCAAACGTCAGATCGACGCCGACGTTGCAGTTCAAAACGAACAGCACGCCCGCCGCCTCCAACTGGTCGATGCGCTGCATCACCACCGGCTTTTCCAGCTTGAAGCCGGGGATACCATAGGTCAGCAAGCCGCCCGCGCGGTCGTTGCGGTCGTAAACCGTCACCTGCACGCCCTGCCGCCGCAGCATGTCGGCCGCGGCCAGCCCGCCGGGCCCGGCACCGATGATGCCGACGCTTTCGGCGCGGTCCTCCAGCGGGCGGATCGGCTGCACCCAGCCCTCCTGCCAGGCGAGGTCGGTCAGGTATTTCTCGACCGCGCCGATGGTGACGGTGCCGTGGCCGGATTGCTCGATGACGCAATTGCCCTCGCACAGCCGATCCTGCGGGCAGATGCGGCCGCAGATTTCGGGGAAGGTGTTGGTCGCCTGGCTCAACTCATAGGCTTCCTGCAACCGGCCCTGCGCGGTCAGCCGCAGCCAGTCGGGGATGTTGTTGTGCAGCGGGCAGTGCGACTGGCAGAACGGCACGCCGCACTGGCTGCACCGCCCGGCCTGTTCCTCGGCCTTGGTCTCGGCGAAGTCCCGGTAAATCTCGTGGAAATCCTTCGCGCGCAGGTTGGGCGGGCGCTTTTCCGGCATCTCTTTCGTCACGGTGACGAACTGGAGCATGCGTTCCTTGGCCATGATGGCGCCTCCCTCGGGCTTGACGGTGGGTGCGCCTTGATAAATCCGGGCTGGAGGAAATAAAAGTCAGTATTAGTTACCTAAATCCGGAAATTTTCATCTGCGGCGCAAGAATTTTACCCCGCGCGCCAGATTCTAGGGAACATGTGCTGACCTATATGCGAGGCCGACCGGCCACGTCACCGCCAGCGAGACCAGCCCCATCATGATTCGCGGCCATTCTCACACGACCAAGCCGCCCCAAGCCGCGCCCAGCAGGGCCACGCCCAGCACGATCCGGTAGACCGCAAACACCGTGAACCGGTGCCCCTGAATATAGTGCAGCAGCCACTTGACCGCGATGAAAGCGGTAATGGTCGACACCACGAAGGCGATGGCCAGCACGGTCCAATCCTCGCCCGCCCCGTCGGCACCCTTCAGAAGCTCGTAGCCACTGGCCGCGTACATCGTTGGGATGCCAACCAGAAACGCGAATTCCGTCGCGGCGACGCGGCTGCCCGTCCCCGCCAGCATGGCGATGAAAATCGTCGCCCCCGACCGTGACGTGCCCGGAAAGACCCCCGCGACCACCTGCGCGATGCCGACCAGCACCGCCACCGTCCACGTCACCCGCGTGCGCGGCGGCAGGCGCGCCGCGACCTGTTCCGCCCCGATCATCCAGACCCCGCCGATGATCAGCGCCCAGGCCACCGGCTCTACCGACGTGGGAAGGTTGAAGCCCATTTTCTTGACGATCAGCCCCAGCACCGCGGTGATGAGAAAGGCCACCGTCAGCTTCGCCGCATAGTCGAAATTCTCGCGCTCGCGCAGCCCCGAGATCAGCCCCCAGATGCGGCGCCAGTAGACCAGCGTCACCGCGATGATCGCCCCGGCCTGAATGACGATGTTGAACAGGTCGGACCGCGCGCCCAGCCACTGCTCGGCGATGATCAGGTGGCCGGTGCTGGAAATCGGCAGGAACTCGGTCACGCCTTCGACGATCCCGAGGAGTATGGCGCTCAGATAGTGCATGCTGCTGCCTCGTGGGGTGTCATCGGCGCGCAACCCGCCGGGCCGCCGATCTTGCGTTGCCGGTCAGGTCTTGCGGATGCGCTTGGCCGAGTCCTTGATCGCGGCGTATTGCCCCGACGGGCGGAACCGCCACAGGTATTCCGGCAGCACCGCCATCACGGGCGTCGGGGCGATGCCCAGATCGGCCAGCCCCCTAGCACCCGGCGCCACCACGTTGTCCTGGTGCAGGCTGCGCACCTGATCGGCGGTCAGCGTGCCGTTGTGCACCAGACCCAAGGTCAGCGACTGCACGAGGTCAAGCCCGTGCCCCATGATCGAGGCGATCCAGAAGGGCACATTCAGCACCAGTCGGCGGCGTTGAATCACGCCCAGCATCGCGTGCATCCACACGCGGAAGCTCATCACATCGGGGCCGCCGAGTTCGTAGACACCCGCGGGCGCCTCGCCCAGCACGCCCTTCGCGACCGCCAGCGCCACGTCATCGACATGGACCGGCTGAAACTTCGTGCCAGCCCCCACCACCGGCAGGATCGGCCCCAGCGTCGCCATCCCGGCGAAGCGGTTGAAGAAGCCGTCCTCGTTGCCGAAAATCACCGACGGCCGCAGGATCACCGCGCCCGGGAACGCCGCCCGCACCGCCGCCTCGCCCGCCGCCTTGCTGCGCCCGTAGGCGCTGGCTGAATTCGCATCCGCGCCGATCGCCGACAATTGCACCAGATGCGCCAGCCCCAGTTCCGTCGCGATCCGCGCCACGCGCGCCGCGCCCTGGGCCTGCACCGCGTCGAAGTTGTTGCGCCCGCGCGCGTCGAAGGTGCCAACGCAGTTCACCACCGCATCCGCCCCCATCAGCGCCGCGCGGACCGAGGCGTCATCGCGGATGTTGCAGGGCACCGGTTCAACCTGCCCGACAACGCCGTAGGGCCGCACGAACAGCGCCTCGTTCGGGCGGCGGACGGCGACGCGCACACGCCAGCCCTCAATCGCCATCCGCCGCGCGACGTAACGCCCAACAAACCCGGATCCGCCGATGATGGTCACCAGTTTCGACATGTCGCCAAGCCTCCGTATCCAAGGGTCGCGCGCGGGGATTGCCGCTGTTGCATAGCCTTCCGGGCTGGTCCGGACAAGTCGGGATTCGAACACGCAAATTCCTGGCGCACCCTGTTGACAGCCCCCGCGCGGCCCGATACATCGCGCTCCACGACATCGCCCAGATGGCGGAATTGGTAGACGCGCTGGTTTCAGGTACCAGTGCCGCAAGGCGTGGAGGTTCGAGTCCTCTTCTGGGCACCATAAACTTGGCCTACCAACCGAGTTTCCCGCAAGATCGTTGAAATCTCAGGGCTCGCTTCGGCGGGCCCGATTTTTTTCCCGCTGCCAACCCTGCCATCGGGCTGCGGCGGCTTGTGGGCGGCACGAACGATGGGCTCAGGGGCCGACGTGCTCGTTCAGGTTGCGCAGCGCGTGGAGCGTTTCCGGCGAGGCCAGGTCGATCCCCTCGGTTGCATCATGGAGACCCTCCACGACGGTGACGGCGTGTTCGGTCTCGGCGGCATCCAGTTCGCGGTCAGGCCGGGCGAAGAACCCGAGCGTTCGCGCTTCGGGGGCGCCAACGGACACGCCGATACCGTAGCGCAGACCATAGTCTGCGGCGCGCATGAATATCCCGGCATCGTCCTGCGACAGAAGGTCGGACCATCGGCAAATGCCGGTATGCGTCATGCCCCAGCGGACGGTGGGATCCTGGTATCGCAGCCCGAGGCTGTCATACTGTTCGACCCAGGCAGCCGGATAGCTGTGGTAGACAAGCGTCGGGTTGGCAAAGCGGATTCTGACGCCGATCGCGAAACGACAACTTTCCATTGCGCGAAGCTCGCGCAGGAGTTGACTGACGTGTTGAACCTTCTCCATCATGGTCTAGCCGTGCGCAGGGTTTGATGCTCCGGGTCTTCGATCGGTCCGACCCTCAGCGTAGAGTGTACACATGCGCAATGGAATGGTAAATCACAGTGCCCCCGCCCATCGATGATCGCGTGCTCTCGAAACTCTCACCCGGAGGGTATTATCTCGCCCTTCGGGTCGGGTTCTATGCACCCGAGCGGGAACTGAACGGCTTCCCGTCCGCATGGACCGCCCACTACACCCGTGAGGGGCTGGCGCTCGTCGATCCTTACATGCAGTGGTGCCAGAGAAATCTGGGCATCACGCGATGGAGTGCCGTCGATCTGCCGGACCCGAGCGGGGTCGTAGCCGCGTACATGCGGTTTGGCCTCCTGTTCGGTGCGTCCGTCGCGATCGGCGGTTCCGCCGCCGTGCCCAAGCGCAGTTTCGGCGTCTTCGCTCACCCCCAACGGGAGTTTCGGGATGACGAACTGTCCTTCCTGCACCGCGCGCTCGGTCAGCTTCACGACGCCGGCAACGACGTGCTGACCCCGGCACAGGCCGCCGCGTTGCGCCTTCTCTCGCAAGGCAAGCGCCAGAAGGAGATCGCCATGCTGCTGGGGATTTCGATCAGTGCCGTCAAGGCGCGCCTCAAGAGCGCCGCACAGCGACTGGGCGCCAGCACGCCCATCGAAGCCGCCTCGATTGCGGCCAGCGGCGGAATGCTTTGAGCCGCAAGGCCGCGCCTGGCCTTGCCGCGGGCGCGAGGCGCACGGTGCAGTAAGTCGTACAAGTCTGGTGATGGTGTTGCGCAAGCTGAAAGCAAGCGGTGCCGCCAGGTGGGGCCCGCCAAGGAGCAGTCACGATGGCCCTGAACATCATCGACCTCAGCGCGGTATCGGGCCGCGAGGAAAACTTCACGGTATTCCTAGATCAACTCTGTCAGCGCCTGGACCTCGACTTCGCGTCCTACGCCATGATCGGCCCCTTCAGCGGCACGATTCAGGGCTATGCGAACTACCCCGAGCCCTGGAAGAACCACTACATGCGGCAAGGGCTGCACCGGGTCGATCCGATCCTGCACAAGGCCGGGCGAAGCATCGCCCCGGTGGACTGGACACGGTTCGAACGGGATGACTCGTTCCGGTCGGTGTTCTTTGCCGCCGACGATTTCGGCATCACGCCGCAAGGGCTGACCGTTCCCATTCGGGGGCCCTACGGCGATCGGGGATTGCTCAGCGTCACCCGGGCCTGTCCGGCGCCGGAATGGGAGAAGCTCAAGGCCGTGATCGTCGGAGACCTGCAACTCGCGGCCGTTCATCTACACGATTCAGTGATGCGCTCGTCGATCCTGTCTCGTGTATTCAACAGACCTAACTTGTCGAATCGCGAGATCGAGATCCTTCAATGGGTCGCGGCAGGCAAGCAACAACAGGATATCGCGGACATCCTGTCGATATCTCACCGCACGGTCGAGGTTCACCTTCGGTCCGCGCGGGAAAAGCTGGGCGCTCTGACCACCTTCCAGGCGGTGGGGCGGGCGATAGGCTCAGGGTTGATCTTTCCCTGCTAGGCCTTTTAGCCTACGGGATAACCCGTATGGAATAGAGTTCCGATTAGGCAAATACTTTCCCCTGCCGCCACAAGGGGAAAGACCATGATCCATATTGTCGACTCGCTCAATGCGCACGAATTCCGTGATCTTCTCGATGACATGCATCGGCTGCGCGCGCGTGTTTTCTGCGATCGCCTGGGCTGGGATGTGATCGTGACCAACGGGATGGAGCGCGACATCTTCGATGATCTCGATCCCGCGCATGTCATCAGTGTCGATCACGAGGGCCGCGTCGTCGGCTGCATGCGTCTTTTGCAGACCACCGGGCCGCACATGCTCACCGATGTCTTTGCCTGCCTGCTGGACGGCGAGCCGCCGCTGCGCAGTTCGACCGTGTGGGAGGCGACCCGGTTCTGCGTCAACACCGCGGTCCTTGACCGTGGCACATCGCGAAACTCGATTTCCTACGTCACGAGCGAGGTGATGATCGGCGCGTTCGAATACGGCATGAGCGCCGGTATCACCGATGCGGTTGCCGTGATCGATCCGGTGATGGACCGGGTGATGAAGCGATCCGGCAACGGCCCCTATGGCTATCTCGGCTCGCCCAAAGCGATGGGGAAGGTGACGGCGCTGGCCGCCCTGATGGACTGCTCGAAAGAGCGCGTCGAACGGTTGCGGGCGTTCTCCGGCATCCGGCACGACGTCTTCCAGCCGCAGAAGGTCGACCTCGCGGCCTGAACCGCCCCCGGTCGCGAAGGCCCGCCGGGCAAGCCGCGATGGCGGGTTCGGCGGGCGGGACGAGTGACTGCCGCTCGAGGCGGAACCAGCCATCCGCCCCCGCCGACCGAGAGCCCCGGCACCGAAAGATGACCGCGCGCGCCATCCGGATCGCGACGGTCCGAGACCGCGGGATCACCTGCCGCAGCGCCCGTCCGCGCTGCGCGCAGGGCGGGTCGTGGTCGCTGCTGCAACCGGCGCGTTGATCCTGGGCGGGGGCGGATGAGAGACTGCGGCGGGTCGCAATCCAGGCAGACGAAAGCGCCCGTCAGGCGGGGGGGCGGGGCCGCGCGGACCCACAATCGTACGCCGCACCCGGTCCCGGCCGATCCACCGCAAAAACCGCGGGTGGCAGGGCCAACGGTCATCGCGCCGCCCCATCCCGGTCATCGCGTCGCCCGATTCCATTGTTACCCATGGGCACCTCGAAAAATTGCGCCTGATCTGACGGCGGTGTAGATATTGGGTCAGCATTGGACGGAGGCCGGTTGTCATGGCGCAGATGGGTTTCTTTGATCTTTCAGATCGTTACGCGAGCCTGGATGCGAAGAAGGACCCGCTGGTCGAGATCAATGCCGTGGTGCCGTGGGAGGAGTTCCGGCCTGTGCTGGAACGGGTCTGGCGCAAGCCGGATGCAGAACGGAAATCCCGCGCGGGTCGCAAGCCGATGGACGCGGTTCTGATGTTCAAGGCGCTGGTCCTGAGTGCGCTCTACAACCTGTCGGATGACCAGATCGAGTATCAGGTCCGCGACCGGCTTTCCTTCATGCGGTTCCTCGGGCTGGGTCTCGGGGACCGGGTGCCCGACGCCAAGACGGTGTGGCTCTATCGCGAGGCCTTGGCGCAGGCGGGCAAGGTGGAGGAGATGTTCGGGCTCTTCGACGGGCACCTGGCGCGGCAGGGCTATATCGCGCGGGGCGGTCAGATCCTTGACGCGTCCATCGTGCCGGTGCCGCGCAACCACAACAGACGCGAGGAAAACGCGGCGATCAAGGCGGGCGAGACGCCGGAGGGCTGGGCAGATGAGCCCGCAAAGCGGTCGCAGAAAGATGTTGATGCGCGGTGGACCAAGAAGCACGGCAAGTCACATTACGGCTACAAGAACCATGTGAACGTGGATCGGATGCACAAGCTGGTGCGGCGTTACCATGTCACCGATGCCGCCGTGCACGACAGCCAAGTGGTGGGTGAATTGCTGACGCGGGGCAACACCGGCTCCGGTGTCTGGGCCGACGCCGCCTACCGGTCAGCGGAGATCGAGGCGACGCTGAAAGCCAGAGGGCTGACCAGCCACATTCATCGCAAGGGTAAGCGGGGCAAACCGCTGACCGAGCAGGCCCAGAAGAGCAACCGCACCAAATCCAGCGTGCGGGTCCGGGTCGAGCATATCTTCGGCGCGCAGGCCAATGACATGGGCGGCACCATCGTGCGAACCATCGGTCTCGCGCGGGCCAAGGCAAAGATCGGCATGAAGAACCTTGCCTACAACATGCGCCGTCTTGGGCAACTGCAGCGCCTCAACCCGTGCCCGGCATGAAAGAAGTGCGACCGGAAATGCGGATCAGGCCGCGATCCGTGCCGTCTCGCAGCCAAGAGACCGCATGACAGATACAAAACCACCCACCAGCCCGCCTGTCAGCAGTCCACTGCAAACTTCAAACCGGTCGCACCAAGCTCCGGCGCTGAAAACGGGCAAAAATCGAGGTGCCCATAGGTCACCTCAACATCAGTCGGACGAATACTGCTTGCCTGTGCACGTCGATAGGGCGGCCATCTGAGTTTGAAGGCCAGTCCATTTAGCGGTCATCCGTGCTTGGTGCCGGACAGATTGGTGCGGACTGCACCAGCTTTGGGTGCGTCCCGCCAACCCGTGACGGCCTCGTCGGCGACGAATGCCAATTCAGAGTAGATCATGGCGGTGCCGACCCCTGGCCGGGATCGGCGCCCTTCTTCACCCCAAGCGGAATCGCTTGTCGATGACAGACCAGATCACGCCAGCGATCGACACCCCTGCGCCGACGAGGGTGTCGGCCGAACTGGCATCGAGAGTGCCGCGAGCGACGAGATAGCCGCCGCCGAGGGTGAGAACGTGGCGGACCACGCCGAGGATGGCCGGGGAAAGCATGGAAGTCTCCTTTTCAGGTTGGGGTGGGTAAAGGGGAAGCTCCCGGCGCCGTCAGGTGGCGGCGAGCGCGTTCTCGAAGGCGCGGGCGTGGCCCGCGATCAGGTCGGCGCGATCGAGGCCGTTGATGATGCGGCGGGCGGCAGGGTAGGCGCCGGGCAGGAAGTCCGAGAGTTTTCGGCCCGTGAACCAACCCTCGGCCGACCCGCGCACTAGGATGGCCGCGGCGATGTCTGGTCGCAGGGCGAGATCGTAATTCGCGATCAGCGCGCCGTTCAGGGCCAGACGTGAGTCCGCCCGTTCATAGTTGCTGTCCCAGGTGAGTTGGACATAGCCGCGCCCGTATGGCACCTGCCCGCCGTTGCGCCCCGGCACACCGTAGGGCCTGCTCTTGCCGCGGCCGTATTCGCGGATCGGCTGCATCGTGCGATCGGTTTCGTGGAAGGCTGTCGCCAGCAGGTAGGCACGATGCGACAGCGGCAATGTCGCGGAGGCCGCGAGGATAGTGTTCATCCCGTCGACCTGCGGTTGGGTCAGGCGGCCGCCGAACAGCGGCCGGATCAGTTCGAAATTCATTGCGTCAGGCCCCAAGAAGAAGCCCGGCAACAGCCGGGCGATGGGTGGCGGGATCAGGGTGAATCGGTGCGGTCAGGGCAGCAGGACATGCAGCAAGCCCAGCGCGAGCGCGGCCAGCCAGACGCGGGCTTCGCGCCAGAGCCGGTCCCGCAGCCGATTTCCGGGGCGACGTGTGTGCCTGCCCGGGCGGTCGGGGTCATCGCGTGGTGCCGTCATCGCGGTTGATCCTCATTCTCTGACGGCGCCTTGGTGCGCCGCGCACGGATCAGGTCGATCAGGAACCCTGCGATGCTGATGCCGCCGAGCCCCATGATGAAGGAGGCGAACCCGGCACTGTCGCCCTTGGGCGAGAGCTTCGCCACGATCGGGTCCAGCAGCGGATCGGTCAGCGGCCCGAGGTAGATTGCGTGTTCCACGGGATGATGGGCAGTCATTCCACGGGATGATGGGCACGGATTCCACGCGAAGGTGGGCAGCTATTCCACGGGATCGTGGGCAGGTTTGACCGGCAATCAAACGGCATAGGTGTTGGCTGGTGAACGGCCAGGAGC
>NZ_CBAICG010000040.1:0-29889 GCF_964715405.1 Solirhodobacter sp.
CCATGCAGTTCGACTTGGAAATCGAGGCGGTCAGCTTGCGCATCGCCTGGCTCATCAGCCGGGCCTGGGCGCCCATCTGGTGCTCGCCCATGTCGCCCTCAAGCTCGGCCTTGGGCGTCAGCGCCGCGACCGAGTCGATCACCACCAGGCTGATCGCGCCCGAGCGCACCAGGGTATCGACGATCTCCAGCGCCTGCTCGCCGGTGTCGGGCTGCGAGATCAAGAGGTCGTCGAGGTTCACGCCCAGCTTGCGGGCATAGATCGGGTCCAGCGCGTGTTCGGCATCGACGAAGGCGCAGATGCCGCCCTTCTTCTGCTCTTCCGCCACCACATGCAGCGTCAACGTGGTCTTGCCCGAGCTTTCCGGGCCATAAATCTCGATGATCCGCCCCTTCGGCAGCCCGCCGATGCCGAGTGCGATGTCGAGCCCCAGCGAGCCGGTCGAGGTCGACTCGATCTCGACCAGCGGCTTGTCGCCCCCGAGCCGCATGATCGAACCCTTGCCGAACTGCCGTTCGATCTGCGCGAGCGCAGAGTCGAGCGCCTTTTGCTTGTCCGTGTCGCGCTTTGTGTTCATTTCGAGAAGGGTCGCCGTTGCCATTGCCGGGGGTTCCTTATTCCACAGCCCGGCTTCCCGGGCAATCGCTGCCTGTGTTCACATCTTGTTCTCACATTCTATGAGACCAAACCGCGAACATTTCAATCAAAATCTCTGAAATTCGACTTTTTATCAGAACGGTTAAGGGATAGTTTACGGCGGCCCGGCAAACCGGGCAGCGGACGAATAAAGGGCGCACATGCTGGTATTCTGGGAACAGAGGCTTGTCTTTCTCGCCACGCCCAAGGCCGGCTCGACTGCCGTCGAAAGCGCGCTGGAGTCGCTGGCCGAGGTCGCGATCCTGCGCCCGCCGCTTTTGAAGCACACGCCGGTCTACCGCTACCGCCGCTTCCTGCAGCCCTACCTGGAAAAGACGGCGGGGGCCGAGTTCACCGTGGTCGCGCTGATGCGCGAGCCGATCAGCTGGCTGGGAAGCTGGTATCGTTTTCGCCAGCGCGAGGACGTGCTGGACGCCCGCAACAGCACCAAAGGCATGAGCTTTGACGATTTCGTCACCGGCTACCTGGCCCGGCCGCAGCCCGCCTTTGCCGATGTCGGCGCGCAAAGCCGGTTCCTGCAGGGCACCGACGGCCGCCCGGTCGATCACATCTTCTGCTACGAGGACATGGGCGCCTTCGTGACCTTCCTCGAGGACCGTCTGGGCCACGACATCGTGCTGCCGCGCGTCAACGTCTCGCCCTCCGCCACCACCGTGCTGTCGCCCGAGGTCGCGGAAAGGCTGCGCAGCCGCTGCGCCAACGAGTTCGAGCTTTACGAGCGCGTGCTGGCCGACGGTGCCGCCGCCGCGGCGCTGGCCTGAGCCGCGGGCGGTGTTCCGCCTTCTGCCCTTGCTGTTTGCCATCGGCGCCGGGCTGGTCGCCTGGCATTTCTCGACCTGGCGCACGCTGAAAGACCTCAACAGCCGATCCAACCCGCTGGTCGATGCCGAGCTTCTGGCGCTGTGCGAGCGGCTGGCCCGCGCGCTTGGCGTGGCGCGGGTGCAGGTGCGCATCTACGAGGTTGCGGCGGTCAACGGCCTCGCCGCGCCCGACGGCCAGATCTTCCTGACGCGCGGCTTCTACGAGCGTTATCGCAATGGCGCGGTGACGGCAGAAGAGATGGCCAGCGTCATCGCGCATGAACTGGGCCACGTCGCCCTTGGCCACGCGCGGCGGCGGATGATCGACTTCTCGGCGCAGAACGCGATGCGGGCGGTGCTGGTGGCCGTGCTGTCGCGGCTGGTGCCCGGCGTGGGCGGCTGGCTGGCCGACATCGTCACCAGCCTGCTGGCCGCGCGGCTGAGCCGTCAGGACGAGTATGAGGCCGACGCCTATGCCGCCGCCCTGCTGACCAAGGCGGGCATCGGCACCGCGCCGCAAATCTCGCTGTTCCGCAAGCTGATGGCGATGGGGGCCGCCAGCGGCCCGGCCTGGCTGACCAGCCACCCGGCCACCCGCGAGCGGATCGCGGCGATCGAGCATCTGACGGCCAACTGGGCTCAGCCCGGCTGAAGCGCCTTGCCCAGCCGCGGCAGCCCGGCCCGCTTCATCAACGCGCGCAGCGGCTGCGGCTGGCCCGACAGCCGTTCCGCCTCGGCCCGCACCGTTTCGCACACCGTCGCCACCGCCGCGCGATCGGGCAAGGACAGCAGGAACCCGTCGGGGTCAAACCGCTCCAGCCCTTCCTCGGCCAGCAGGCCGCGCGGAAAATCCACCGCGTTGAAGGTCACGATCGCATCCGCGCTGCTTGCGATCGCACTGGCCAGCACATGCACATCCGACGGGTCGGGCAGCCACAGCCGCGCCTCCAGCGCCGGGTTGGGCGCGACCTCGGCGCGCGGAAAGGCGGCGCGGGTCAGCGCGACCTCGCCCCGCGCCTGCGCTTCCTGCGCCGGGCCGAGCTTGCGCGCCGCCCGCGCCCATTCCTCCAGGATGCGGGCCGACCACAGCGGAGTGTAAAGCCCGGCCCGCGCGCAGCCCAGCAGCACCTCGCGCAGCACGGTGGGGTAGATCACGCAGGCGTCAAGAACCGCCTTCACCCGTCAAGCCGGAAGAACAGCGCCTTGAGGTAGGCGCTTTCCGCCAGTTGCGGCAGCATCGGATGGTCCGGCCCGGCAAAGCCGGTGTGGATGATCTGCCCGCGCCGCCCGCTACGCCCGATGCCGCGCGCGCAGGCGCTGCGGAACGCCGCCAGATCGACGGCATGCGAACAGGAACAGAGGCCCAGATAGCCCCCCGGCGCGACCAGCGCCGCCGCCAGCTTCGCCACCCGCTCATAGGCGCGCAAGCCCGCCTCCAGCGCCTGCTTGTTGGGCGCGAAGGCGGGCGGATCGCAGATCACCACGTCGAAGCGTTCGCCCTCGGTGGCCAGCGCCTCCAGCACCGCAAAAGCGTCGCCCTGCCGGGTGGCAAAGCGAACGCCCTGCCCCATCCGGCTTGCACCTTCGGCGGCCAGCGCCAGCGCAGGGGCGGAGCTATCCACCGCCAGCGTCGAGGCCGCGCCCCCCGCCAGCGCCGCCAGCCCGAAGCCGCCGACATGGGCGAAGACATCGAGCACCCGCGCGCCCTGCGACAGCGCCTGCGCAAAGGCGTGGTTCGGCCGCTGGTCGTAGAACAGCCCGGTCTTCTGCCCGCCCAGCACATCGGCCAGATAGGTCGCGCCGTTCATCCGCACCGCAACGGGGCCGTCGACGGCGCCCCGCAGCACCACGGTTTCCTCCGACAACCCCTCCAGTCCGCGCGCGCGGCCGGTGGCGTTCTTCACGATGGTGGAAACGCCCGTCACCGCCGCCAGCGCCTCGGCCAGCGGGCCGATCAGCGCCTCGGCCCAGGCCGCGTTCGGCTGGATCACCGCGACCTCGCCGAAGCGGTCGATCACCACGCCGGGCAGCCCGTCCGCCTCGGCATGGACCAGCCGGTAGAACGGTTCGGCAAACAGCCGCGCCCGCAGCGTCAGCGCCGTGGTCAGCCGCGCCGCGAACCAGGCGCGGTCGATCACCGCCGCCGGATCGCGGTCGAGCATCCGGGCGATGATCTTCGACGCCGGGTTGACCGTCACCAGCCCCATCGGGGTGCGCTCGGTATCCTCCAGCACGGCCAGCGTGCCGGGGGCGAGGCCCTTGGTGCGGCGGTCCAGCACCAGTTCGTCGGCATAGACCCAGGGAAAGCCAAAGCGGATCGCGCGCGCTTCGGCCTTGATGGACAGCCGCACGACCGGGCGCGGCACGGGGGATGGGGTATCGTTCATGCCCCATCCCTAGCCCGAAGCCGCGCGGCGCGAAAGCCCCACCGCAAGCGTCCCGCTGCGCGCAACCCCGCCTTGCAAAACCCGCCCCCGGGCCAGACTCGGTTTGTATTGTTAGCGCTAACGGTATATGCTGGGCCGCAGACCAACCCCCGCGCCCGACTGCCCGCGCCCCGATTCCGCGCCGAAGGACCGCCCATGCCGCTTCACAGCACCATCGCCCGCGTCACCGACCGCATCCGCGCCCGTTCCGCAACCACCCGCCGCCGCTACCTCGACCAGACCGCCCGCGCCGCCGAGGCGGGCCCGGCCCGCGGCCACCTCGCCTGCGGCAACCAGGCCCATGCCTATGCCGCGATGGGCGAGGACAAGGCCGCGCTCGCTGCGGGCCGCGCCCCGAACCTCGGCATCGTCACCGCCTACAACGACATGCTCTCGGCGCACCAGCCCTATGAGGATTACCCCGCCCTGATCCGCGCCGCCGCCCGCCGCGTCGGCGCCACCGCGCAGGTCGCGGGCGGCGTGCCTGCGATGTGCGACGGCGTCACGCAAGGCCAGGCGGGAATGGAACTCTCGCTCTTCTCACGCGACGTGATCGCCCTCGCCGCCGCCGTCTCGCTCAGCCACAACACCTTCGACGCGGCGCTCTTCCTCGGCGTCTGCGACAAGATCGTGCCCGGCCTCGTCATCGCCGCCGCCACCTTCGGCCACCTGCCCGCGGTGTTCCTGCCCGCCGGGCCGATGACCTCGGGGATGCCGAACGACGAGAAATCCAAGGTCCGCCAGAAATTCGCCACCGGCGAGATCGGCCGCGCCGAACTGATGGCCGCCGAAATGGCCAGCTATCACGGCCCCGGCACCTGCACCTTCTACGGCACCGCCAACACCAACCAGATGCTGATGGAGGTGATGGGCCTGCACCTGCCCGGCGCCTCCTTCGTCAACCCCGGCACGCCGCTGCGCGAGGCGCTGACCATCGCGGGCGCCGAACGCGCGGCGCAGATCACCGCGCTTGGCAACGACTACCGCCCCATCGCCGACATCCTCGACGAACGGACGTTCGTGAACGGCATCGTCGGCCTGATGGCCACCGGCGGCTCGACCAACCTGGTGATCCACCTGCCCGCGATGGCCCGCGCGGCGGGCGTCATCCTCGATCTGGAGGATTTCGCCGACCTCTCCGCCGCGACGCCGCTGATGGCCAAGGTCTATCCCAACGGCATGGCCGACGTGAACCACTTCCACGCCGCGGGCGGGCTGGCCTACCTGATCGGCGAACTGCTGGAGGCAGGGCTGCTGCACCCCGACACCAAGACCGTAATGGGCGACGGTCTGGCCCAGTATACCCGCGAGCCCAAGATCATCGGCGGCCGCCTTGCGTGGTATGAAGGTCAGGGCAGCACCCTGAACGACCGCATCCTGCGCCCGGCCCGCGCCCCGTTCCAGCCCGAGGGCGGGTTGAAACAACTCTCCGGCAACCTCGGCCGCGGCGTCATCAAGATCTCCGCCGTCGCGCCCGAACGCCACGTCATCGAAGCCCCCGCCCGCATCTTCCACGATCAGGACGCCGTGAAGCGCGCCTTCAAGGCGGGCGAGTTCACCACCGACACCATCGTCGTCGTCCGCTTCCAGGGCCCGCGCGCCAACGGGATGCCGGAACTGCACTCGCTGACCCCCACCCTCGCCGTCCTGCAGGATCGCGGGCTGAGGGTCGCGCTGGTCACCGACGGCCGCATGTCCGGCGCCTCGGGCAAGGTGCCCGCCGCCATCCACATCTCGCCCGAGGCGGCCGACGGCGGCCCGCTCGCCCGACTGCGTGACGGCGACCTGATCCGGCTCGACGCCGACGCGGGCACGCTCGACGTGCTCGCCCCCGACTTCGCCACCCGCGCGCCCGTCACCGCCGACCTTTCCGCCAACGCCCAGGGCTCCGGCCGCGAGTTGTTCGAGGTCTTCCGCCGCACCGTCGGCCCCTCCACCGCCGGGGCCGGCGTGGTCGTCTGACCGCGCTAGAAAAGACAGAACTTTCTCGCCTCCGGCGGGGATATTTTAACCAAGATGAAAGGGCGCAGAGGCCAGAATCAGGGGGCGGTACAGGCGGGGACGCCGATGACCGCCCAAGGTGAAAGCGCCCCGTCTCCCCCGCATCTGCGGCCCGAGGCGGGGCGCCGCCCCCCTTCTTCTTGCCCATTCATCCTGGTGCAAATATCCTCGCCGAAGGCGCACGCCTCCCCCCGCGATCCCGCCTGAAGGAACCCGCCATGACCCCGCAAGACGCCGCCACCCGTGCCGAGCAGATCTGTCGCCTCGCCCCGGTCATTCCCGTGCTCGTCATCGACGATCTCGCCCATGCCGAACCGCTGGCCCGTGCGCTGGTGGCGGGCGGTCTGCCCGCGCTGGAGGTGACGCTGCGCACCCCGGTCGCGCTGGAGGCGATCCGCATCATGGCGCGGGTGCCGGGTGGGGTCGTCGGCGCAGGCACGCTGCTGACGCCCGCCGACGTCGCCGCCGCGGTGGCGGCGGGCGCGCGCTTCGGCGTCTCGCCGGGCGCGACCGACCGCCTCCTGACCGCCTGCGAAGAGGCCGACCTGCCGCTGTTGCCCGGCGCGGCGACGGCGTCGGAGGTGATGGCGCTGCTGGAACGCGGCTATCGGGTGCAGAAGTTCTTTCCGGCCGAGGCGAACGGCGGCGCGCCCGCGCTGAAGGCGATCGGCGCGCCGATCCCGCAGGTGATGTTCTGCCCGACGGGCGGCGTCAGCCCGAAGAATGTGGGCGACTACCTGAGCCTGTCCAACGTGCTCTGCGTCGGCGGCAGTTGGGTGGCACCGAAAGAGATGATGGTGAAGGGCGACTGGGACGGCATCGTCGCCCTCGCCCGTGCCGCTGCCGCGCTGCCGCGCTAGTCTGCGGTCAGGTCGGCGCGTCCGGCACCCGCGCGGCGCGCCCGCCGCGACGGCGCGGCGGATCGGCCGGGGCAAGCCCGGCCGTCAGCACGCCGTTCATCGGATGGCCGGGCGCCGTTTCGGCGTAGGTGGCCAAGAGCACCCGGATTGCCTCGCGCGGGTCCACGCTCGCCGGCGCGCTCAGCGCCCAGTCGAGGAAGATCGAGCGGCATTCGCCCTCGGTGATGCCCTCGATCCGGTAGCTTTCCCGCACCAGCCCCTTGGGGTCGACTTCATCCGCGCGCATCATCCGCCTCCCCAACGCCTGCCCCTGCCATCGTGAGCACGCGGTCCACCACCGCGGCGGCCGCCACCGTCACCTCCGCCAGCCGGGCCGCCAGCGCCGCCACGTCGGGCGCGTCGGTCTCGCGCAGCAGCACGGCCCGCGCGCCTTCGCCCAGCGCCTCGACCGCGGAGGCCCCCAGCAGCTTGGTAACACAGCGCAGCCGCCAGCACAGGCGATATGCGGCAAGCAGTGCGCGCTCTGCGTCATCCTCGATCACCCCGGCCCGGACACCGGCGTCCAACTGGCGTTCTGCCGCGCGGGCGGGCGACCCGGCTTGCAGCGCCGCCATCTGCGCCAGCAGTTCGATATCCATCAGCCGACCCGGCCCGCGCTTGGGATCCCAGAGGTCGGGCGCGGGGTTGGCGGCGGCGAGGCGGGCGCGCATGTCGGCCACGTCGGCCCGCACTGCGGCACCACCGCTCTTGTCCATCAGCAGCGCGCGCCGGAACGCCTCGACCTCGGCCCCCAGCGCCTCGTCCCCTGCCAGCACCCGGGCGCGGGTCAGCGCGAGATGCTCCCAGGTCCAGGCCTCGCCCTGCTGGTAGTCGCGGAACGAGGCCAGCGAGGTGGCGACCGGCCCCTGCCGCCCCGACGGGCGCAGCCGCATGTCGACCTCGTAGAGCCGCCCCTCCGCCATCGGCGCCGACAGCGCGGTGACCAGCGCCTGTGTCAGTCGCGCGTAGTAGGGCCGCGCGGCCAGCGGACGCGGCCCCTCCGACGCCTCCGCCCCGGCGGGGTCGTAGATCACGATCAGGTCCAGATCGCTGTCGGAATGCAGCCGCCCGGCGCCGAGCGAGCCCATGGCCAGCACCACCGCCCCGCGCCCCGGCGGCCGCCCGTGCTTGCGGGCGAACTCGGTCAGGCACGGCCCCCAGACCGCGCCGACCACCGCGCCCGCAAGATCGGCATATTGCGTGCCCGCCTCGAAGCCGTCGATCAACCCGCGCAGATGATGCACGCCGATGCGGAAATGCCATTCCTTCAGCCATGTCCGCGCGGCATTCAGCGCGGCCTCGTAATCCGCCGCCTCGGCCAACCGCTGGCTCAGGCTCGCCTGCAGCGCCTGTCGCCCCGGCCAGGGCGCGAAGAAGGCACCGCCGATCACCGCGTCCAGCACACCCGCGTTGCGCGACAGGTAAAGTGCCAGCGCGGGCGCGGTGGCGGCGATGTCGACGATCAGGTCGATCAGTTGCGGGTTCGCCTCGAAGAGCGCGAAGACCTGCACCCCGGCGGGCAGCCCGGCGAGGAAGGCGTCGAAGGTGCGCAGCGCCGCCTCGGGGTCGGCGGCACGGGCGAGCCGGGTCAGGATCGCGGGTCTGAGGCGGGTGAAGATCTCCACCGCGCGGGTCGAGCGCAGCGCGAGATAGCCACGCCAGCCGCGCACGATCTCTTGCGCGGCGGGGCTCAGGTCCGGCCCAGCCTCGGCCTCGCCGGGGGCAAAGAAGCCCTCGGTCAGCGCCGCCACCTCGGTCAGCCGCGCCTTCAGGTCGCGGCGGAACCGCGCGGTGTCGCCCTCGCCCATGAACCGCGCCAGCCGGTCGAAGCCCTCGGGGGTGCCCGGCAGGTCGTGGGTCTGGGCGTCCTGCACCATCTGCAACCGGTGTTCCACCTCGCGATGCGCGCGGTAAAGCGAGGTCAGCGCGGTCGCATCGGCCTGCGGCACCCAGCCCTTGTCGGCCAGCCGCGCCAGCCCCTCCACCGTGCCGCGCACGCGCAGGTCGGGGTCGCGCCCCCCGGCGATCAATTGCCGGGTCTGGGTGAAGAACTCGATCTCGCGGATGCCGCCGACGCCCAGCTTCATGTTGTGGCCTTCGAGCATGATCGGGCCGTTCAGCCGCTTGTGGCTGCGGATCCGCAGCCGCATGTCATGCGCGTCGCGGATGGCGGCAAAGTCGAGGTGGCGGCGCCAGACAAAGGGGGTCAGCGTGGTCAGGAACCGCTGCCCGGCGGCCAGATCGCCCGCGCAGGCGCGCGCCTTGATGTAGGCCGCGCGTTCCCAGGTGCGGCCCTCGCCCTCGTAATACTGTTCCGCCGCCCCCATCGACAGGCACACCGGCGTGACCGAGGCATCGGGGCGCAGCCGCAGATCGGTGCGAAAGACGTAGCCCTCGGCGGTCGGGTCCGACAGCAGCGCGGTCATCTTCCGCGTGACGCGGATGAAGGCCGCGCGGGCCTCCTGCACGTCGCCGCCATAGCGGGTTTCGTCAAAGAGGCAGATCAGGTCGATGTCGGAGGAGTAGTTGAGCTCGCCCGCCCCCATCTTGCCCATCGCCAGCGCCACCATGCCGCCCGCCGTCTGCGCGTCGTCAGGGGTCGCTCCCGGCAGCTTGCCACGGCGGATTTCCTCGGCCACCAGCCGCTTCAGGCTCAGGTCCACCGCCCGGTCGGCCAGCCGCGTCAGCCCACCGGTGACTGCCTCCAGCCCCCAGACCCCGCCCAGATCGGCCAGCGCCACCAGCAGCGCCACCCGCCGCTTGGCCTGCCGCAGCGCCGAACCGAGCGCCTCCAGCCCGACCTCGTCCAGCGCGGCCAGCACCGAAGCCAGCGCCGTCTCGGGTTCGATGGCCAGCGCGGGGCGCAGCCACTCGGCCTCGCGCTGCATCAGCCCCTTCAGGAACGGGCTGCACCCGGCAGTGCCCGCCAGCAGGTCGCGCAACTCGGGCGCAAGGTCGGAAAACGCCGCCGCCGCCTCGGCGCCCGCAGCGGCGTCACAGGCGATCGGCGCGCGGGTCAGTCGGGCGGCGAAGCTCATGGCGCAAGGATGCGGCGCGGCGCGGCGCGGGTCAACGGGGGTTGCAGACCGCGCGGCCCGGCGACAGGATGCCCCCCGCAACGGGGGGCCGGGATGAGCAAGAGCCTGAAACGCGTGATCGCGGCGCTGGAGGCCGCCGGGGTGGCAACCGAGATCCTTGCCGCCGCCGAAGACACCCGCACCGCCGCGCAGGCCGCCGCCGTGGCCGGTTGCGAGATCGACCAGATCGTGAAGTCGATCATCTTTCGCGGCGAGACCTCGGGCCATGTCCGGCTGTTCCTGACCGCCGGGGGCAATCAGGTCAGCGCCGAAAAGGCCGGCACGCTGGCGGGCGAACCGCTGGGCCGCGCCGATGCCGATCTGGTGCGGGCCGAAACCGGCTTTGCCATCGGCGGCGTCTCGCCCGTGGGCCACATCGCCCCGGTGATTGCGTTCCTCGACCCGCGCCTGATGGAATTCTCGCTGGTCTGGGCCGCCGCGGGCACGCCGCGCCACATCTTCGCCATCGCGCCCGACACGCTGTTGCGCATCACCGGGGCGACGCTGGCCCCGTTCACCGCCTGATCCGAATTTTCGCAGAAAATTCACCCCGATCTTGCGGCGCAAGTTCGCACCTGGCAGGCGGGGCAGCTTTCCGCGCGCGATGTGAATTTCTTTTACATCCCCCTTGACGCAGCCCCCCCGGCTGCCGATCTTGGCGATGTGAAAGCACTTCACATGGTCGCGCACAGGAGATTGCCCATGACCGCCCTTTCCGCTTGGCCGATGCAGGCTCAAGACTGGCTCGACGAGCGCGGCAAGCCCGCGTGGATCGCGGCCATGATCCTCGGCTTCGTCGTCTTCTGGCCCGCTGGCCTCGCCATCCTCGCTTACATGATCTGGAGCAAACGCATGTTCAACCGGTCCTGCCGCCACGGCGGCCACCACGACCGCATGATGCACCGCAACGGGATGCGGTCGTCGGGCAATACCGCCTTCGACTCCTACAAGACCGACACCCTGCGTCGGCTGGAGGAGGAACAGGAAGCCTTCGAGACCTTCCTGCAACGGCTGCGCGATGCCAAGGACAAGACCGAGTTCGACGCCTTCATGGACGACCGCGCCCGCGCGGCGCGCAGCGAAGGCCCGGCGGCACCGTCCGCCTGATCCCCCGAACACGGCAATCGGGCGGCCCCAAGCGGGCCGCCCTTCCCCATGACGGAGCCCCAGATGCTGAGCGCCACGCCCTACACCCGCCTGCCCGACCCGGATTTCCAGGCCGAGTTCTACCGCGACGTGCCCGCCAAGCGACTGTTCGCCTGGCTCTTCGATACCGTCATTGTCGCCGTGGTGACGGCGCTGATCGTGCCGCTGACCGCCTTTGTCGCGCTGTTCTTTCTGCCGCTGCTGTTCCTGACGGTGAACTTTCTCTACCGCTGGGCCACGCTCACCTCGGGTTCGGCCACCTGGGGGATGCGCCTTGCCGCGATCGAGTTCCGCCGCATCGACGGCACCCGCTTCGACGCCATCACCGCGTTCCTGCACACGCTGGGCTATACGCTCTCGATTTCGGCGGTGCTGCCGCAACTGGCCTCGATGGTGCTGATGGCCACCGGGCCGCGCGCGCAGGGGTTGAGTGACCTTGTTCTGGGCACCGTCGCGATCAACCGCACGGCGAGACGCTGATCCGCCCGGTCTGGCGCAACTCTTTGCTTGGCGGATGTGTGACAGCTTGCTAACGTCTGATCTGAACCCATTCCGTGCTGGCCGACCCCGATGCGCCACAGCCTTCCCATCGCGCCGCAGTTCTATGTGACGGCCCCGCAGCCCTGCCCGTATCTTGACGGGCGGATGGAGCGTAAGCTGTTCACCTCGTTGCAGGGCGAGCGGGCGGAACGGCTGAACGACTCGCTGTCCAAGCAGGGCTTCCGCCGCTCGCAGAACGTGCTTTACCGGCCGTCCTGCGCGGAATGCTCGGCCTGCCTGTCCGCCCGCATCCGGGTGGCGGATTTCAAGCTGACGCGCAGCCAGCAACGCACCCAGAAACGCAATACCGGGCTGACCCGCGAGGCGACCAGCCCCTGGGCGACCGAGGATCAGTACGCCCTCTTCCGCCGCTACCTCGACAGCCGCCACGCCGACGGCGGCATGGCCGACATGGACATTTTCGAATTCGCCGCGATGATCGAGGAAACCCCGGTCCGCAGCCGCGTGATCGAATATGCGGAACCCGCCGTCGCTCGCGGCCGCCGCCGCAATCTGGTGGCGGTCTGCCTGACCGACGTGCTCGATGACGGGCTCAGCATGGTCTATTCCTTCTACGACCCCGACCGCGCCACCGACAGCCTTGGCACCTACATCATCCTCGACCACGTCCGCATCGCGCATGAGGCCGGATTGCCTTTCGTCTACCTCGGCTACTGGGTGCCGGGCAGCCGCAAGATGGGCTACAAGGCGAACTTCTCGGGGCTGGAGATCTACAAGCAGGGCCACTGGCAACCGATCGGCGACCCCGAGAAGCATGGCGCGCAGTTGCACCCGCTGTCGGTCGATCCGATCTCGGAACAGGTGGCGCGGATCATGCTGCCCGACGGCATCCCGCCCTCCGGATGACCTCGCAGGCGCGCCTAGGCGCCGTGGCACTCGTCGTGCCGGAGTATGACGCCGCCATCGCCTTTTACGTCGGCGCGCTCGGCTTTCGGTTGACCGAAGACCTGCCGATGGGCGCGAAACGCTGGGTGACGGTGGAACCGCCGGGCGGCGGTTGCCGTCTGGTGCTGGCCCGCGCCGAGGGGGCGGTGCAGCAGGCCGCCATCGGCAACCAGACCGGCGGCCGGGTCGGCTTTTTCCTGCACACCGACGATTTCACCCGCGACCATGCGGCGATGCAGGCCGCCGGCGTGAGGTTCGAGGAGGAACCGCGGCGCATGCCCTACGGCACCGTCGCGGTCTGGTGCGACCCCTTCGGCAACCGCTGGGATCTGATCGGCCCCGGCTGAACGCCGTCAGGCCCGGGGCTGCCACCCGCGCCCACCTTCCGAAATCGCGATGCAACGCCCTTCGACGCCCCGCCCCGGGGTGGGGGGCGTCTACAGCACGCCCGCCAGCACGTTGATCGTCAGCGCCAGCACTCCGAGGTTGAAAAAGAACGACACCAGCCCGTGCACCAGCGCATTGCGGCGCATCACGGGGTCGGTGATCGCCACGTCCGACACCTGGCAGGTCATCCCGATCACGAAGGAGAAATAGCAGAAGTCGACAAAGACCGGCGGCGCATCGCCGGGAAAGGCCAGCCCGCCGCGGTCGCCCTTGCCAACCTGGTCGTAATAGAGATGCGCGTAGTGCAGGGCATAGACCAGATTGCCCAGCATCCAGCCCAGCACCAGCGTCACCACCACCAGGGCGAGGTCAGCCGGGGTCCGGGTGGCAGAACTTCTGAGCGCCAGCCCGAGCGCCACCAGCACCGCGACCAGTGTCGCCGCCAGAATGGCCAGCAGCAATGTGCGCCCGCCATCGTCACGCTCGGCGTGGGCCCGCATCCTGGGAATCCGCTCGTCGCGCCAAAGCGGCGCCGCGCTGGCGATGAACACGGCGGCGCCGATGTCGAAGCCGGTGATCAGGGCGACGCTCGGTCGCAGGCCGGGCACGGCCAGCCCGGCCAGGATCGTCGCCGCGGCAAAGACCGCGAGGAACGCCAGAAAGCGCGGGTGCGGCAAGCGATGCAGTCCGGGGTCTGGGGTCATCTGGTCCCGTCGGTGAAACGTCGGTGCAACGTCGGTGAGTTTTCGGTGCGGTTTCGGTATCCACCGAACGCCCCGTTTCCGCCCGGCCCATCCTCGCCGCGCGCGCCGCGCTGTCAAGCCTCGGTCGCCCCGCGGTTGACGCCTCGGACGATCTTCGACAAAGCTGAAATTCATCGGTCCGGCGGGAAAAACGCCGGACCGCAGGGACCGGACCGGCACCGGAAGGGAAGCATCGATGGACTCAGTTCTGAAACTGTCGCGCGGCATCGACCGCGTGACCGAGGCGATCGGCAAGTCGGTGGGCTGGCTGATCCTGGTGGCGATCCTCGTCAGCGCCGCCAACGCGACGGTGCGCAAGCTGTTCAACGAATCCTCGAACGCCTGGCTTGAACTGCAATGGTATCTCTATGGCGCCGCCTTCCTGCTGGCCTCGGCCAACACCTTGAAGCAGAACGAACATATAAGGATCGACATCGTCTATGGCGCGCTGTCGCGGCGCACCCAGCACTGGATCGACCTGCTTGGCCATCTGCTGTTCCTGATGCCCTTCGTCGTGCTGATGGATGTCTACCTCGGGCCCTGGGCGCTGCGATCCTACCAAAGCGGCGAGGTGTCCAACAACGCGGGCGGGCTGATCCTGTGGCCGGCCAAGGCGCTGTTGCTGGCGGGCTTCGCGCTGCTGACGGTGCAGGGCCTGTCGGAAATCATCAAGAAGATCGCCATCATGCGCGGCGACATGGACGACCCGACCCCCTTCATCTCGACGCATCAGGCCGTCGAGCTTGAAGGCGAGATGCTGGCCGAGGAGATCCTCAAATGATGGAGTTGATCGCCCAGGACATGGCGCCGATCATGTTCCTGTCGCTGATGGTGTTCCTGCTCGTCGGTTACCCCGTCGCCTTCTCGCTGGCCGCCAATGGCCTCTTGTTCTTCTTCATCGGCGTCGAACTGGCGCCGTTGTCCAGCGGCACCATCTCGCTCGACTGGCCGTTGCTTTACGCGCTGCCGGAACGGTTCTGGGGCGTGCTGTCGAACGAGACCTTGCTGGCCATCCCGTTCTTCACCTTCATGGGCATCGTGCTGGAACGATCCGGCATGGCCGAGGATCTGCTGGAAACCATTGGCCAGTTGTTCGGCCCGGTGCGCGGCGGTCTGGCCTATGCGGTGATCCTGGTGGGGGCGCTGCTGGCCGCCACGACCGGCGTAGTCGCGGCCTCGGTGATCGCGATGGGGCTGATCTCGCTGCCGATCATGCTGCGCTATGGCTATGACCGGCGGGTGGCCTCGGGGGTGATCGCGGCCTCCGGCACGCTGGCGCAGATCATCCCGCCGTCGCTGGTGCTGATCGTGCTGGCCGACCAGCTTGGCCGTTCGGTCGGCGACATCTACAAGGGCGCGATGGTGCCGGGGCTGATCCTGACCGGGCTCTACGCGCTTTACATCCTCGGGCTTTCGATCTTCCGGCCAAAGCTGGTCCCCGCCCTGCCGAAAGAGGCGCGCACGCTGGGCTCGGGCATCGCGTCGCTGGTGGTGGCGCTTTGCCTTGGCGGGGCGGTGTTCTGTTTCGCCTCCGGCTGGCTGGCCGCCAGTCAGGGCGACAACGCGGGCATCCTGGCCGCGGCGTTGGCGATCGTCTTCACCTATGGGATCGCGCTGATCGACCGGGGGCTGAGGATCAACCTGATGTCGCGCCTGGCGCAGCAGGTCATCATCGTGCTGATCCCGCCGCTGGCGCTGATCTTCCTCGTGCTGGGCACGATCTTCCTGGGCATCGCCACCCCGACCGAGGGCGGCGCGATGGGGGCCGTCGGCTCGCTGGTGCTGGCGGCGGTCAAGGGGCGGCTGAACCTGACGGTGATCCGGCAGGCGCTGGCCTCGACCACGCGGCTGTCGTCGTTCGTGATGTTCATCCTGCTGGGCGCCCGGGTCTTTTCGCTCACCTTCTACGGCGTGAACGGCCATATCTGGGTGGAACACCTGCTGACCTCGCTGCCGGGGGGCGAGATCGGCTTCCTGATCGTGGTGTCGGCGCTGGTGTTCGTGCTGGCCTTCTTCCTTGATTTCTTCGAGCTGGCCTTCATCATCGTGCCGCTGCTGGCGCCCGCCGCGACGAAACTTGGCATCGACCTGATCTGGTTCGGCGTGATCCTGGGGGTGAACATGCAGACCAGCTTCATGCACCCGCCGTTCGGCTTTTCGCTGTTCTACCTGCGATCGGTCGCACCGAAAGAGCCCTATCAGGACCGCGTCACCGGGCTGACCATGCAGCCGGTCAAGACCAGCCAGATCTACTGGGGCGCGATCCCCTTCGTGCTGATCCAGATCGCGATGATCGCCATCGTGATCGGCTTCCCCGGCATCGTGATGCGCTACAAGGGCCCGGCGGTCGATATGACCAACATCAAGATCATCGTGCCGACGCTGCAACCGCTGGGCGGCGGGCTGGGCGGCCTTGGCGTGCCGAACTTCGGGCCGCCCCCGGCGCCCGGAAACTGAGGCCGGGCCAGCCTTCGCCCCGTGCACGTCCGCGTGTCCACGGCTCGGCAGCCTTGTCGCCGGGCCGATTCCGTCTAGGTCAGCAGCAGACCCGCTGCAACCCGAAGGAAGATGCCATGCCCCACCCCGCGCACCTGATCCGAAACGGCTTGGCGGCGCTGGCCCTCGGCGCCCTGATCGCGCCGGGGGTCGAAGCCCAGACCACCCCGCTTCACGTCAAGGGCAGCATCGTGGCGGTCAGCGCCACCGACCTGACCGTCAAGGCCGCCGATGGCAGCGAAACGCAGATCGCACTCTTGCCCGGCTATCGGGTGATCGGCCTGACCAAGGCGCAGCTTTCCGACGTGACCGTCGGCAAGTTCGTCGGCATCGGCTCGGTGCCCGGCCAGAATGGCGGTCAGTCCGCGGCCGAGGTCACGATCTTTCCGCCCAGCATGGTCGGCACCGGCGAGGGCAGCCGCCCATGGGATGTCGAGCCGCAGGGCACGATGACCAATGCCACGGTCGAAAGCGCGGTGACGGCGGTGGCCGGCAACATGCTGACGATGCGCTATGCCGGGGGCGAGACGGCCATCGATGTGCCGGTTGGAACGCCGATTGTCGCCATCACGCCGGGCTCGGACGCCGACCTGAAGCCGGGGGCCGCGGTATCGGTGCGCGCCCAGACCGACGCGAGCGGCGCGGTCAGCACGAAACTGGTGATCGTCGGACTTGGCGGCACGGTGCCGCCGGTGTGACCGGACGGGTGAACGGAAAGGGCCCCGGATCGTCTCCGGGGCCCTTGTCGTTTCAGGGCGGCGGCTCAGAGCTTGCCGGCCTGCTGCTGCTGCATCATGAACGTGTCGAAGTTGTATTCCGCGATCTGATCCCAGAGATAGGCATCGCGCATGAAGCCGGCCTGGCTGTCCCAGATCGTCTTGAAATCGGCATTGGTGGCCGACAGATCGGCATAGATCTTGTGGGCGGACTCGAAGGCCGCCGTCAGAATCTCGCGCGAGAAGGGGCGCAGCTTGGCGCCATTCGCCACCAGCCGCTTCAGCGCGGCCGGGTTCACCGCGTCGTAATGCGCCAGCATGTCGAGGTCGGCCGCTTGGCAGGCCGTCGTCAGCGCCGCCTGATAGGTCTTGGGCAGGTCGTTCCACTTCGCAAGGTTGACCAGCGTCGACAGCGCCGGGCCGCCTTCCCACCAGCCGGGGTAATAGTAGTAGGGCGCGACCTTGTAGAAGCCGAGCTTTTCGTCGTCATAGGGGCCGACCCATTCGGCCGCGTCGATGGTGCCCTTTTCCAGCGCCGGATAGATGTCGCCGCCCGCGATCTGCTGCGGCACCACGCCGAGCGGGGCGAAGACCTTGCCGCCGAAGCCGCCGATCCGCATCTTCACCCCCTTCAGATCATCCAGCGTGTTGATTTCCTTGCGGAACCAACCGCCCATCTGGGCCCCGGTATTGCCGCATTGCAGACCGTAAACGCCCTGCTTGGCGTAGAAGGCATTCAACAGGTCGCGCCCGCCCGTGTAGTAGTACCAGGCGTTCATCTGGCGCGCGTTCGGCCCGAACGGCACACAGGTGCCAAGCGCCCAGGTCGGATCCTTGCCCCAGTAGTAATAGGTCGCGGTGTGGCAGGCCTCGACGGTGCCGGCGGCGGTGGCATCCATCGCCTGCAGCCCGCCGACGATCTCGCCCGCGGCAAAGACCTGAATCTTGAAATTGCCGTCGGTCATGGCCGCGACGGCGTTCGACATGGTTTCGGCCGCGCCGTAGATGGTGTCGAGCGACTTCGGGAATGACGAGGTCATGCGCCAGGTGACTTTCGGGGCCGACTGCGCGATCGCTGGCGCGGCCAGCACGGCGGCACCCGCAGCGGCAACGCCGCCGACCGTGGCCTTGGTCAGAAATGAACGACGATCCATGTGGGTCCTCCCTTACGAGTTGATCAGGCGCGGGCAGCGCGCAAGCCACCGCGCCGACAAGCCGCCGAAAGCTTTGCATGCCCGGCCCCATCTGTCCAGCCGGAGGTGCGCCGCCCGACCGCGGCTAATCGCGTTAGAGTTCAATCGTTTACCGGGTGGGCACCCGCGCCGCGGCGGGTATTTGCCCATTTCCGGGCCGCCCCCCATGAAACCGGCGCTCGTTTTCCGTTTCTTTCCGGCAGACAGCCTGCCGCGCAAGAAACACCAAGAATGACCCGCCCCATGCGACATTTTATTCCCGCTTTTCCCGGTTGACGCCCCCGGCGACCCGGCCTAATGTCCGCCGCGCAGCAGCAAAGAGGGCCTGGGGATGGCAACCATTCTCGTAGCGGTGGCGGCAGGGTGCAGGGGCCGGTGACGGACGTCTGAACCGTGCCCACGCGCCCCCGCCTGAAAGCCGGGGGCTTTTTGTTGCAGCAAGACCAGCGCGAAGGATCGCAGAGGACGACGCCGATGACCAAGACGATGACCGGAGCCAGGATGGTGGTGCAGGCCCTGAAGGATCAGGGCGTGGAGGTGGTCTTTGGCTACCCCGGCGGTGCCGTGCTGCCGATCTATGACGAGATCTTCCAGCAAAACGACATCCGCCACATTCTGGTGCGGCACGAACAGGGCGCGGTGCACGCGGCTGAGGGCTATGCCCGCTCGACCGGCAAGCCGGGGGTGGTGCTGGTCACCTCGGGCCCCGGCGCCACCAACGCCGTCACCGGCATCACCGACGCCCTGCTGGACTCGATCCCGCTCGTGGTGCTGACCGGGCAGGTGCCGACCTTCCTGATCGGTAACGACGCCTTTCAGGAGGCCGATACCGTCGGCATCACCCGGCCCTGCACCAAGCACAACTGGCTGGTGAAAGAGACCGACAAGCTGGCCGACACCATCCATCAGGCCTTCCACGTCGCCACCACCGGCCGCCCCGGCCCGGTGCTGGTCGACATCCCGAAGGATGTGCAGTTCGCCACCGGCACCTATGTCGCGCCGCAGCAGGCCCGCGTCTCGCACTACCAGCCGCGCGTGAAGGGCGACCCTGCCGCCATCGCCAAGCTGGCCGAATTGATGGAAACGGCCGAACGCCCGATCTTCTACACCGGCGGCGGCGTCATCAACGCGGGCCCCGAAGCCAGCCGCCTGCTGCGCGAACTGGTCGCGGCGACCGGCTTTCCGATCACCTCGACGCTGATGGGCTTGGGCGCCTATCCGGCCAGCGGCAAGAACTGGCTCGGCATGCTGGGGATGCACGGGCTTTACGAGGCCAATCTGGCCATGCACGGCTGCGACCTGATGATCAACCTCGGCGCGCGGTTCGACGACCGCATCACCGGGCGGGTGACCGATTTCAGCCCGCATTCGATCAAGGCTCATGTCGATATCGACCCCTCCTCGATCAACAAGGTGATCCATGCCGAGATCCCGATCGTCGGCGACGTGGGTTCCGTGCTGGCCGACCTGCTGGAGGTCTGGACCGCGCGCGGCCGCAAGGTGAACCGCGAGGGCCTGACCAAGTGGTGGGGCAAGATCGACGAGTGGAGACGGGTCAACTGCCTGAGCTACAAGGGCTCCGACAAGATCATCAAGCCGCAGTACGCGCTGCAACGGCTGGAGGCGCTGACCAAGGGCCGCGACCGCTACATCACCACCGAGGTCGGCCAGCACCAGATGTGGGCGGCGCAGTATCTGGGCTTCGAAGACCCCAACCGCTGGATGACCTCGGGGGGGCTGGGCACGATGGGCTACGGCCTGCCCGCCTCGATCGGCGTGCAGATCGCGCATCCGGACGCGCTGGTGATCAACGTCGCGGGCGAAGCTTCGTGGCTGATGAACATGCAGGAAATGGGCACCGCGATTCAGTTCCGCGCCCCGGTCAAGCAGTTCATCCTGAACAACGAACGCCTCGGCATGGTGCGCCAGTGGCAGCAGCTTCTGCACGGCGAGCGCTATTCGCAAAGCTGGTCGGAAAGCCTGCCGGATTTCGTCAAGCTGGCCGAGGCCTTCGGCTGCAAGGGCATCCGCTGTTCCGACCCGGCGAAACTGGACGACGCGATTCAGGAAATGCTGGATTACGACGGCCCGGTGATCTTCGACTGCATGGTCGAGAAGCACGAGAACTGCTTCCCGATGATCCCGAGCGGCAAGCCGCATAACGAGATGCTGCTGGGCGAGGCGGAAACGGATGGGGCGATCACCGGCAAGGGCGGCGCGCTGGTGTGAGGCGCCGGGGGTTTCACCCCCGGACCCCCAGGATATTTGAGCCAAGATGAAATGCAGAGGGCAAGGCCATGTCGGCACTGAAGATTACCAAGGGCGCGTCGAGCCATTCGGCCTACGACCTGCGCGATCCGCATGCGGATGTCGTCGAGACGCATACGCTCGCCGTGCTGGTGGACAACGAAAGCGGCGTGCTGGCGCGGGTGATCGGGCTGTTTTCCGGCCGCGGTTACAACATCGAAAGCCTGACGGTGGCCGAGGTCGACCACAAGGGGCGCCTGAGCCGGATCACCATCGTCACCAGCGGCACGCCGCAGGTGATCGAGCAGATCAAGGCGCAACTGGGCCGCATCGTTCCGGTGCACGAGGTCCACGACCTGACGGTGGAGGGGCCCGCAGTGCAGCGGGAACTGGCGCTGTTCAAGGTGGCGGGCACCGGCGAGCACCGGGTCGAGGCGCTGCGGATGGCCGACATCTTCCGCGCCAGCGTGGTCGACTCGACGCTGGAAAGCTTTGTGTTCGAGATTACAGGCACCGCCGAGAAGATCGACGCCTTCGCCGAACTGATGCGCCCGCTGGGCCTGCGCGAGATCGCGCGGACCGGCGTGGCGGCGCTGGCGCGCGGGGCCTGACCCGGGGCGTCGGACTCCTCGGGGCGCTGCTCCGGAAAGGAATTGTAAACCATCCCGCGCTATGCCGAAGAGGCGGCGAGTCGCGCCGCGTGCGTCAAGCGCGGTCCGTGCGGCCGCCGGGAAAGGTCGGTGCGGGATGCTGGGTGTCGTTCGGATGGTGTTGGCTGCAAGCGCGGTTGCGGCCCTTCTGGCCGGTGCGGCCGCGGCGGCAGGGATGCAGGACGACGCGGGGGGGCCGCCGGTCGCCAAGCCGCCCTCGCCCGGCCAGTTGAAGACGCAAGCGCGCATGAAACAGTGCGGCGCGCTCTGGCGGGCGGATCGTGCGGCGGGCGGGATCGAAGCCGGGATGACCTGGCCGAAATACCTGCACGGCTGCAACGCGCGGCTGAAGGCGCAGGGCTGATCCGCGCGGCGGCGCCTCAGCCGAAGCGGCCCGTCACGTAATCGTTCGTGCGCTGCTGTTTCGGCGCGGTGAAGATCGTCTCGGTCCTGTCGAACTCGATCACCTCGCCAAGATACATGAACGCGGTAAAGAGCGAGGTGCGCGCGGCCTGCTGCATGTTGTGCGTGACGATGGCAATGCAGTAACGCGAGGCGAGCTTGCCGATCAGATCCTCGATCTTCGCGGTCGAGATCGGGTCGAGCGCCGAGGCGGGCTCGTCGAGCAGCAGCACTTCGGGCTTCACCGCGACGGCGCGGGCGATGCAGAGCCGCTGCTGCTGGCCGCCCGACAGGCCGAGGCCGGACTGATGCAGCTTGTCCTTCACCTCGTCCCAGAGTGCCGTCTCGCGCAGCGCGGCCTCGACCCGGTTGTTCATGTCGGTCTTCGAGACTTTCTCGTAAAGCCGGATGCCGAAGGCGATGTTTTCATAGATCGTCATCGGGAACGGCGTCGGCTTCTGGAACACCATGCCCACCTTGGAGCGCAGGCGGTTCAGATCCTCCGACTTCGACAGGATGTTGCGGCCGTCCAGCAGCACCTCGCCGGTGACTTCCTGCCCCGGATAAAGGTCGTACATCCGGTTGAAGACGCGCAGCAACGTCGACTTGCCGCAGCCCGACGGCCCGATGAAGGCGGTCACGGTCTTGTCGCGCAGTTCCAGGTTGATGCCTTTCAGCACCTCGTGGCCGTTCTGGTACTTGAAGTGCAGATCCTTGACCTGCAGCTTCACCGGGTTGAGCCCCTCGGTGTGCACGAAGGTTGCGGCCTGGGCCTGCATCTCGAAGCCGTGGGTCGGGGTCTGCTTGTCGGGCATGTTCATATCCCTCTCCTTCAGGACGAGCGGCGCCCGGCAAGCGCGCGGGCAAGGATGTTGAGGGCGAGGATTGCCACCGTGATGATCAGCGCACCGGCCCAGGCAAGTCGTTTCAGATCCTCGCCGGGATCGGCGGCAAGGGTGTTGATCGCCACCGGCAGCGTGGCCATCGGGCCGGTCAGCCCGGTGTTCCAGAACTTGCTGTAGCCGGCCGTGAACAGCAAGGGCGCGGTTTCCCCGCTGATCCGGGCGACCGCGAGCAGGATGCCGGTCAGAATCCCCGTCCAGGCCGAGCGATAGATCACCATCACCATCGATTTCCAGCGCGGCGCGCCAAGCGCGGCCGTCGCTTCGCGCAGCGCGTTCGGCACCAGCGCCAGCATGTCCTGCGTGGTGCGGTTGACCACCGGCAGGGCGATCAGCGCCAGCGCCAGCGCCCCGGCGAAGGCCGAGTTGCCGTGCATCGGCACCACGACGGCGCCATAGACGAAGACGCCGATCACGATCGACGGGGCCGACAGCAGGATGTCGTTGATGAACTTGGCGGCTTCGGCAAGCTTGGAGCCGTTCGAGAATTCCACCAGATAGGTGCCGGCCAGAATCCCGAGCGGCGTCGCGATCAGCATCGCCAGACCGGTGATCAGCACGGTGCCATACATCGCGTTGATCAGGCCGCCGCGCGATCCCTGGGCCGGGATCGACATCGTGAAGACATCGAAGTTGATCGAGGTGAAGCCGCGATACAACAGGGTGGCCAGAATGACGCCGAGCAGGAAGAGCCCGAGGGCGGCCGAACCGACAGACAGGGACGTCATGATCCGGCTAGTCAGGTAGCGCCGCGACACGACGCGCTGGTTGACGGTGCTGTCCATCTACTTCTCCTCAGAACTTGTCCGCGCGGCCGATCAGCAGCTTCGCCAGCGCCAGGACGCCGAACGACAGGACGAACAGGATCAGGCCGAGGGCAATCAGGCTCGAAAGTTGCAGGCCATCGGCATCGCCGAAGCTGTTGGCGATCTGCGCCGAGATCGTGGTCGAGGGCGAGATGATCGAAGCCTGCAGCCGGGTCACCGAACCGACGACGAAGGTCACCGCCATCGTCTCGCCCAGGGCGCGGCCGAGGCCGAGCATGATGCCGCCCACGAGGCCGAGGCGGGTGTAGGGGATGATGATGTAGCGCACCACCTCCCAGGTGGTCATGCCCATGCCGTAGGCCGACTCGCGCAGCATCGGCGGGACGGTATTGAACACGTCGCGGGTGATGGCGGTGATGAAGGGCAGGATCATGATCGACAGCACGATGCTTGCCGTCAGCAGGCCGATGCCGGGGGCCGGCGGCTGGAACAGGGCGCCGATCAGCGGCACCTGCCCCACGGTGGCGATCAGGAACGGCAGGATGGAACTTTGCATCAGCGGCACCAGAATGAACAGGCCGACGATGCCGTAGATGATCGACGGCACTCCGGCGAGCAGTTCGATCGCGGTACCGATCGGGCGGCGCAGGCGGTCCGGCGCAAGCTCGGTCAGCACGATCGCGATGCCGAAGCCGATCGGCACGGCGATGGCCATGGCGATCAGCGAACTGATCAGGGTGCCGAGAACCGCGGGCACCGCCCCGTAGATGTCGCGCGGGGCGCTCCAACTGGTGCCCCACAGGAAGGACAGGCCGAACTGGCTGAAGGTCGGCCAGGCCGCGATCACGAGAACGACGAGGATGGCAATCAGCAGGCCGACGACGATCGCGGCCGAGGCAAGGGTCATGGCGAAGAAGATCGTATCCTGCCTGCGCATCCGCCGCGAGATCGCGGCAAGGCGCGCCGCTTCCGGCCCGGCTGTCTCGGTCGTCACTGCCATGGATTGCGCCCCCAGGTCCGTCATGGAAAGCGGGCAGAGGTCACCCCTGCCCGCCGACTTTGCGCGACTGCGCGGCTCACTTCACGCCGAAGTCCTTGCTCCAGGTGCCCATCACGACCTTCGCAACGGCATCCGGGATCGCCACATAGTTCAGGTCGGTCGCGTTCTTCTGGCCCTTGGTGTAGGCCCACTTGAAGAAGTCCAGCGCGCCGGCGTTGGCGGCCGCGTCGACGGGGGTCTTGTAAAGCATCACCCAGGTCGAGGCGGCGATCGGCCAAGAGGTGTCGCCGTCCTGGTTGGTGATGATCAGGTTGAAGTTCTTCGCATGCGCCCAGTCAGCGTTGGCCGCGGCGGCGGCAAAGCTGTCGAGGCTCGGCTCGACGGTCTTGCCCGCAGCGTTCTTCATCTTCGAGTAGCCCATGTGGTTGGCCACGACATAGGCGTATTCGACGTAGGAGATCGAACCGGCGGTCTGCTGCACGGTGGTCGACACGCCTTCCGAGCCCTTGGCGCCGAAGCCGACCGGCCACTCGACGGTGGTGTCGGATCCGACCTTGTCTTTCCAGTCCGGCGAGACCTTGCTGAGGTAGTTGGTGAAGTTGAAGGTCGTGCCCGAACCGTCGGCGCGGTAGACCACCGAGATCGGCATGTCGGGCAGCGTGGCGGACGGGTTCAGCGCCGCCAGCGCCGGGTCGTTCCACTTGGTGATCTTGCCCAGGAAGATGCCCGCAAGCGTCGCGCCGTCGAACACGAGATCGCCCGGCTTCACACCGGCCACGTTGTAGGTCACCACGATGCCGCCCGAGATCATCGGGAACTGGGCGATGCCGTTCTTTTCAAGGTCGGCGTCGCTCATCGGCTTGTCGGACGCGCCGAAGACCACTGTCTTGGCCAGCAGTTGCTTGATGCCCGCGCCGGAACCGATCGACTGGTAGCTCACCTGGTTGCTGGTCTCGGCCTTGTAGCTTTCGGCCCACTTCGACATCACCGGAGCGATGAAGCTCGAACCGGCACCGGTGATGTCGGCGGCGGCGGACACGCCGGTCAGCGAAACGCCGATAGCGGCGGCGGCGGCACCGACGACGAATGTTTTGATGAAGCTCACGGCAGTTCTCCTGGAACAGGACAAGGAATGGGTCGCTGTCTCCAAGCCAGGGCGACTGCGGAGACGCGGCCCGGATAATCCCTTCATGTGACAGTCCGATGACGGTTGCGTCACATCTTCTGTCACAAATGCCGGTGATGCGGGGGGCACGGGTGCCGATGGCAAGGATCAACGCAAAAGGCCCGGCAAAACCGGGCCCCTGCACATCGCCTCGCAGTCATCGCGATCAGGGGCACCGCGCTGGAACCCCCGGCCCGGTTTGCCCGGCCCGCGTGCTCCGGCAGGGTTGCCGGATCAGGCCTGGACCTTGTCGGCCTCGGGCGTCACGTCGCGGGCCTGGGTCGGCGCTGCGGTGGCCACCGGATCGACCTCCTTGGCGCCTTCGCTCACGCCGCGCTTGAACGCGGTGATGCCTTTGCCGAACTCGCCCATTAACGCGCTGACCTTGCCGCGGCCGAACAGGACCATCACGACCAGTGCGATCACGAGGAGGTGGGAGATACTGAGACCCTCGAACATCGTCTGCTCCTTCGAGAGCGGAATACTCTCGCATCAACCCGAACCTTCTACCGCTCCCGGCAGGAAGATCAAGCGCAACCCGCAGGTGCGGCGATCACGTCGCAGTCAGGCGGCGTTGCGGCCGGGCTTTGGTGCCCGACTGTCCTGCGGGAGTCACCGCGTGACTCCGGCCCGTCGGTCAGTGCAGGCGCCCCGGTTCGAGCGGACCCTCCCGGTCGCGGCCGCCCCGGCCCGCGCATGATGCGGCCCTGGTCGAGATGAAATTGGACTTGTAACTTTACGGATTGCTGGATATTTGTATTGTCTTGGAGGATCACATGCTCGGACGTCGCTTCGCCACACGGATCAATTCCTTTGCCTCCGGGGCCTCGGCCTATTGGTCGGGCCTCTCGGGCGCACCTTCTCTGGCGATGCTGGTCGCTCGGGCGGCGACGGTCGAGGGGCTGAGCGAACTGGATCTCAACTTCCCGGACCACATCGGCGACGATCCGGCCGAGGTGGCGAACGTGGTGCGCGACCACGGCCTTTCGCTCAGCGGCCTGGCGATGCGCTACTATTCCAACCCCGCCTACAAGCGCGGCGCCTTCACCAATCCCGACCCCGCCGTGCGCCGCGCCGCCATTGATCTGACCAGGCGCGGCATCGACGCCGCCCGCGCGATGGGGGCGCCGATGATGACGCTGTGGCTGGGCCAGGACGGCTATGACTACGCCTTCCAGTGCGACTATCCCGCGCTGTGGGAGGCCGAGATTGCCGGCCTTGCCGAGGTCTGCGCCCATGACCCGGACTGCCTCATCTCAATCGAATACAAGCCAAATGAACCCAGGGCTTATTCCGTTCTTCCGGACGCCGCGACGACGCTTCTGGCGATCGCCGAAGTGGGTGCGGCGAACCTTGGCGTGACGCTCGACTTCGCCCATTCGCTCTACGCCGGCGAACAGCCCGCCTTTGCCGCGGCGATGATCGCGCGCGAGAGCAAACTCCTCGGCCTGCATCTGAACGACGGCTATGGCAAGCGCGACGACGGCCTGATGGTCGCCTCGGTCCATGAACTCGCGACACTGGAACTGCTGCGCGAAGTGGCCCGCGCCGGTTTCGACGGGGCGATCTACTTCGACACCTTCCCCGATGCGTCCGGCCTTGACCCGGTGGCCGAATGCGCCGCCAACATCCGCACCGTTCGCCGCCTGCTCGCGGGCGTGCGGGCCCTGGAGGGCGACAACCGCCTGTCCGAGGCGCAAAGCCGCCAAGACCCCGTCGCCGCCCAGGAAATCGCGCGCATTGCCGCAACCAAGGGGGCGATGTCTGACTAGACTTTACCAACCATCATCAAGTCGTGTTGAAACGGGCGGACCCAATGCGCCACTTTCTGAAAGGCGCCCTGACTGCGGGCGGGATCGACCTGTCGGTGGGCCCGGTGGCCGCGCTCACCGCCACGCTGGCCGCCGCCATGATGGTCGGCGGCGTCCCGATCCCGCTGGCCCTGCCGGGGGCGCTTGCCGTCGGGGCGGCCTGCGGGTTCGTCAACGGCACGCTGATCGGCTGCATCATCCTCGGCACTTTGCGCAACGGCCTGACGCTTCTGAACGTGCAGGCCTTCGACCAGTTGCTTGCCACCGGTATCATCATCATCATCGCCATGCTGATCGACAAGTTCGCATCGGGCGCCGGGGATGGGAAACAGGGGTAAGCATGGGTGATCCAAAGGCCGTGGGCGCGCAAATCCGGATGAAGCTGCCAAGCCTGACGCCGCTGGAAGGCAAGGTCGCGGCCGACATCCTGGCCCGCAAGGACATCGACGAGACGACCCCCTTGCGCGAGCTCGCCGAGAAGTCGGCGGTGTCCGAGGCGATGGTGGTCAAGGTCGCCAAGAAGCTCGGCTTCGCCGGCTTCCGCGACTTCCGTCAGGGGCTGGTCGATTACTACCGCTCCGACACCGCCGCGCTGCATTCCGAAATCTCGGAAACCGACACCGCCGGCGAGATCGTGCAGAAGGTGTTCCGCACCGCGATGCAGGCGCTGGAGGAAACCTTCGCCATCCTCGATCTGCAGGCGTTCGAGCGCGCCGCCGATTATCTGGCCCGGGCCCGGCAGCGCGACTTCTACGGTCTTGGTGGTTCGGCCCAGATCGCCCGTGACGTCAGCCACAAGTTCCTGCGTATCGGCATCCGGTCGTCGGTCTTCGATGACGCCCACATGATGATGATGTCGGCCGCGCTGTTGACGCCCGACGACGTGGCGATCGCCTTTTCGCACTCCGGTTCGACCTCGGCCGTGCTTGACGCCGCCGAGATGGCGCGCCGGAACGGCGCCCGGGTGATCGCCGTGACGAATTATCCCGAAAGCCCGCTGGCCAGGATCGCCGATGTGGTCCTGTGTTCCACCGCGCAGAACTCGCCCCTGTTGGGCGAAAACGCGACCGCGCGGATCGCCCAGTTGAACCTGCTGGATGCGCTGTTCGTGGCCGTCGCGCAACGCGACCGCAAGGCCGCCGACCTCAACCTTGCCCGCACCATGCGCGCCGTCCAGTCCAAACGCAGATCGTGAGCGACAGATGCCGATCGTCCTGACCGTGGGAAGCCTGCACTACGACATCATGGTCGAGGCCGATCACTTGCCGCGCAAGGACGAAACCGCCATCGGCTCGCACTGGTATCCCAAGTTCGGCGGCAAGGGCGGCAATCAGGCGGTCGCCGTCGCCAGGGCGGGTGCGGTCAGCCGCATGGTCGGCGCCGTCGGGGATGACGATTTCGGCGTCTTCCTGCGTCAGGCTCTGGCGGCCGCCGGGGTCGAGCACACCCATGTCGCGCTCATCCCCGGCACCGGATCAGGCATGAGCGTGGCGATTCAGGATGGTGCGGGCGACTATGCCGCCACCATCGTCTCGGGTGCCAATCTGCGGATCGACCCCGCCAGCCTTGGCGACCCGGCGATCTGGGTCGATGTCGGCCTTCTGGTGCTGCAGAACGAAGTGCCCGAGGCGGTGAACATCGCTGCCGCCCGCGCGGCGCGCCGTCGCGGCCTCCGCACCGTGCTGAACGCCGCCCCGTTTCGCGCGCTGTCGCCGGAGTTCCGCAGTCTGGTGGACGTTCTGGTCGTCAATGCGGTCGAGGCCGAAATGATGGGCACCGACAGGGTCTGCTGCCTGCACAGCGCCGCCGACGCCGCCCGCAGCCTGGCCGCGCAGTTTGAATCCGTCATTGTCACCGCCGGCAGCAAGGGTCTCGCCGCCTGGGGCGCCGCCGACGAGATCCTGCAATTGCCTGCGGAGAAGGTGACTGTCGTCAGCAGCCATGGCGCGGGCGATGCCTTCATCGGCACACTCAGCGCAGCACTCGCCAACGGCGCGTCGCTGGAAAACGCCTGCCGCACCGCATCAGCCGCCGCCGCACGCCACGTCGCCGGCGGCTGACGGCGCCGCTTTCGTCGGCCCGGGGCGGGACTGCCGCCGGGCGCCGAGGGTGGCGTCCATCAGACACGTGCAATTCCGGGATGGCCATCTGGAGCAATCCTGCCGACCGGGGCCCGCCACGATCGGCCGAACACGGATATCCTTCACCGCCGACGCGTCAGGGATCGGACCCGGCCACCGCGAGCCCGGCCACCGCGAGGGCGCCTCCGGCAAACCCGGCCGGGTTCGATCGCGGCCAGCACCCTGCCCGGCGATTGAAACCGCGACGCCCGTTCCTTTCCCACTTGCCCCCGCTTGGCCCGGCCATTAAACGGTTCAGCGGAGCTGTGGCCGAGCGGTCGAAGGCACACCCCTGCTAAGGGTGCAGACGGGGAACCGTCTCGAGGGTTCGAATCCCTTCGGCTCCGCCACCCAGACCGGTCTCTGTCCCTGCTGTTCCTGTTGCGGCGGATTTTGCCCGTGTTTTCGGGGGTTAGTCGGCCGCCTTGACATCCGAGACGCCTGTTCGCGCGCGTCATCGGCCAGTTTCCATGCCGCGTCTCCGCGGAGGTCTGGAGCCGGTTCGGTTTGCGCGGGCGCTCTGTGGAAACAGGGAATAATCAGGGTAATCGCGATTCTTGCGGTGATTTCCCGTCATTGGAAGCCGGAATCGCCCTACGATTTCCGCATGTTGCGAGCCAATTCCCTGCTCTGGCGGAACAGGGAATTCTCTCTCGCCGATCAGGGATAGAAATTCCCCCGAACAGGGTAAGTGCGCATTTCGCGGAAAGTGGGCGCTGATTTCGCGCGATCTCGGGCACGGGTTTCGCGCCATCGTGGGCAGCCATTTCGCGATCATGGGCAGGCTGGCCGACGCTTTCAGGGAGTCAGGCTTGAGCGGTTTGGTCAAGTGCTTTCG